>CBEUWV010000288.1:0-2932 GCA_965546895.1 uncultured bacterium | reverse complement strand
GAATGGCTGGTAAACCGGGTCGGTGGCGAGGGTGAGCATGGGTTGGTCGTGGGGTGTGTCACCATAAGCGTAAATCTGCTTGAAGTCCGGGAGGGAAATCTCCTCCAGAATCCGCGTGATTTTTTCTTGTCCCCGGCAATTGGGGGTGGAGAATTTTCCGGTAACCACACCATCCATGATTTCAATTTCAGTGGCAATTACAGCCATGTCTTCGGTTACTGCCCAGGGTTCAATCCAGTGGCGGATCGAAGCGGACACGATGAAAATGGCGTGACCCTCTTCCCGGTGCCATCGGATTTTTTCCAGTGCGCCGGGTCGAAGCCGGGACGGCAGGCGCTCAAGACTGTATTTTTTCATTCGTTCCATGAATTCCGTTTCCGCCATCCCGCCAAAGAAATGACCAAATACGCGCTCTTTCGCGGTTTTCGCTGAACAGAGCCCCACAATATAGAAAAAAGTCCACGGGAAGGTTGAAAGGAGTCCGGCAAACAGCCGGAAGGTCCCGAAAGAAAACCGCAACAAGTCCCGGAAAGTGTCCCGGTCGGTTAGGGTGCCGTCCAGGTCGAAAAGAGCCAGTGTACGAGTTTCTTCAGCCATTTACAGCTTCATCCTTTTGAATATGAACTCGGGAATGTGTTGAATAATCAGCATGATCCATCGCCAGACACATGGAGTGTAGACAATAGATTTCTTCTTTTCAAAGGCTCGGAAAACATCTTCCGCGACCCGACCCGGTTCGGCCGTGAGCGATGCCGGCAAGTCCATGTTTTCGGTCATTTTTGTACGGACAAAGCCAGGCAGTACCGTGATAACCTGCACGCCGTTTTCGTTCAGACTGTTTCTCAGGCCTGAGAGAAAGGCGGTAAATCCCGCCTTGGCGCTCCCGTAAGGATAGTTGCTTCCTCTGCCACGATTTCCCGCCACCGAGCTGATGCCGATAATGAATCCGCTGCTCCTTTCCCGAAAAGCTGCTCCCGCTAGGGTTAGCAAGGCGGCCGGGCCGGTAAGGTTGGTATCCATAATGGCTTTGAGTTTCTCCGGGTCTGACATGGCATCCTCATTCCCTTCCATGGTTCCGATGGCGCAGAGAACACCATCCGGAACTGGATCCAGGGATTGGAAGAATGAACAGTGGCCCTCCGTTGCCAGTGCGTCGAAGAGGACTGTTTTCACTTCTATACCATAGCGAATTTTCAGGTCTTTTGTATCACCACCCAATGCATCCGGATTTCGGGCCGCCAGCACCAGGTTGAATCCATCTGCCGCGAACCTGTGGGCACATGCCCGGGCAATATCGGACGTGGCACCGAGAACCAATAGCCATTTCATGGGGTTATCTCCAGTCTTTTTGATTGCAGGGAGGTGAACCGGTGATCCGGGTCTACTTCTCCCTTTATTTTCAGAAAATTGTCCAGCTTCTCTCCGTAGCCTGCTCGAAAGGTTTCAGCAGACATGCGACTGTCTTTGGTCAGGTAGATCCGGCCCCCCATTTCCGAAACTCCCGCGTCCAACCGGTCCAGCAATCGAAATACAGCCGCTTTTGCCGGAAAATCCAAAGCCAGTGTCCATCCGGCCATGGGAAATGACAGGGTGTTGGCGTTTCCTTTTCCGAACTGCTTCAGCACCGCAAGAAAAGATCCGGTCCCCGCTTTCACGATTTCACCGAGAATTTCACGAAGGCCGGAGATTCCAGCAGATTCCGGCAGGACAAACTGGTACTGAACAAAACCCCGGCGACCATAAATGCGGTTCCAGTCGGCTACCCGGTCAAGGGGATAGAAAAAGCTCCGGTAGTTTACCAGGGAAGGACCTTCCTCCCGGGCGGCAAGGTTGAAATAACTGCTATTGAAAACTCGAACAGACAATGGATTCAAAGTGAAGGCCGGGAAAGAAAATGGTACCGGTATCATCCGATCGGGTTTCAGTGTGAGGGGAGTTTTTGATTTTACTTTTTCATCTGTGGCGTGTTCTCCGGCAAACAGAATTCCCCGCCCCATTGAATCTCCCGTCTGAAGGCAATCAATCCATGCAACCGAGTAGGAAGCTTTTTTGTATACGTCAAATTTCGCCGTCAATTCATCCAGGTTGGCCGCTTTGATTGTTGACTGGCGAATAAAAGCTGTCTCCACCGGGATGAGACGGATGCTCGCTTCAAGAATGACGCCGGTCAGGCCATTTCCCCCGCAGGTGGCACGAAAGAGAGGTATGTTCTTCCGGGGCGAACAGCTTTTCACCTGTCCCTCTGCTGTCATGATCTTCAATGAAGAGACGTGATCACAGAAGCTGCCCATCACATGGTGGTTCTTTCCATGGACATCACTGGCAATGGCACCGCCTACCGTCACAAACCGGGTGCCGGGGGTTACCGGGAGGAACCAGCCTCTGGCAACAAAAATTCGAAGGATTTCGTCAAGGGAGGCCCCGGCCTCACACCGTAACAGCCCTGTCTTTTCGTTGAACGCCAGCATGTGATTCAGGGGAAGCATGGAGAGAACGGATGGCGCCAGTGAAGCATCACCGTAGCTTCTTCCCAGGCCTCTGGGCAAAATGGAATCGCTTTCCGCCAGAGACAGACGGATGTCTTTCAAACTTCTTACCCGGCTTTCCTGTACCTCTATAACCGGGAACCGGCCCCAGCCGCTGATTTTTGTCTGGTAACTCACATCATGCCCCCTGTCACCGATACAGTAATATCCAGAATGTCAGAACCCAGCCAAGCACTGTCAACTGGATAAATCGATCATGGAAGAATATTTCCACCGGGGAACCGGTGTCGTTTTCCACAAATGCCCGCTGCATATAGCGAAGGAGGCCCAGAATCACAAAAATCACGGTGAGATAGAGATAATTGCTATGAAAATGGCGGGTGATTTCCGGTGAAACGGTGTACATGATGTACGCCACGATGAGTACCGCCGCCATTACCGTCATC
>CBEUWV010000287.1:0-2936 GCA_965546895.1 uncultured bacterium | reverse complement strand
GACTCCTTCAGTACGAGACCCTTGTAATAGCTCAGACAGTCATATTCCGGTTCATAGGGGCGGTTCGCCCGTTTGCGAATGTCCCCTGCCGTCAGAATGCCGGAAAAATGTTCCAGAATGCCAAACCTCATCAGTTCCTGTTCCAGCAACTGGCTGTCATGGCGCAGGGTTGCGGCAACAATTGGCATTCCGCTTTCCGAAATTCGATAAAGCACCTGTGCGGTACCGGGAAAAAGCGTGTCAAGCTGAAAAAGGTCCGGCCTATCCAGTCTTGAATGTCGGTTCTGCAGGAACTCATCCAGCTTATCCGGATGACCGCCCCGGGATAACAGGCTTGTTCCAATTTCACGGGAGGAGGCACCGGAAAGCCTCATTTTTGCAAACTCCTCAAAATCCAACAACGGAAATCCCATTTCCGAAGCGGTATCACAAAAGGACTGGTAATCTCTTCGTTTTATGTCTATCAGCGTATTGTCTACGTCCATCAGGAAAGCAGAAAGGGGGCGATTGCCCCCCGTTGTTTTTAGTTTCATATCGGATTCCCGGTCCCGGCCCATTCTAGTTTTTCAATCCCAATCGCGGCACAGGACCCGTTACGGTCTCTCCAGTGCGCCGCCTTCCTGGGCATCGGCCCGCTTCAACAACCACGCAAAAATCAGTCCAACGAAACCCAGACAGGCGAACATCAGCATACTCGCTGTGTAGGTGTGGGTGACATCCCGTAGTTTTCCATTGAGGTAGGGGAAAAGGGCCAGGCCTATATTCTGAATCATTGTAATCAGGCCGAAAGCTGACCCCACCATTTCCTTGCGTACAATGAGTGGCACTGCGGGCCACATTGCTGCAGGAACCAGTACGAAAGCGGCGCCGAGAAGCATCATCGGGTAACGGGGTTCGATCATTGTGTATGCCATCAGAATGAAGCTCGGAATCATCAGGAGTGAACCCACTGTCATCAGAGACGCGCGTTTTCCGATTTTATCAACCAACTGCCCGGCAAAGGGTGCCAGGACCATGGAGGCAAATATAATGATGGTTGTGGTGCCACCGGCGGTTGAAAACATGTGGATGATGTTGTTGAACACCTGTCCCAAAAAGCCACCTCCGCCGCCAGCCGTCAGGGGGATTCCCCATTTGTCGTGGAAAAAGTCAGTGGAAAGCGCCGTGAACGGGAAAATGGCGGAATAAAACGTTACACAGAGAATTGCCACATACCAGAAGGATTTCGGAAATTTTTTGATGTCGGAAAGAACAATTTTGTCTTCTGCTCCCTCATCTTCAAGAGTCAGTACTCTTTCACCATGCTTGTCCATTATCCAGTAGATGGCTGCTGCGCCCAGGGACACAAGGGTAAAAATTACCGCTGCCCAGAGAGCTGCCTTGTAGCTATTGAAGTACTTGGAAATCAGTTCCTCGGTATTGAAGGAAAAGAGTGTACCAAGACGGCTGATGGTCAGGGCGATTCCAAAGGAGAGGGCCAGTTCTTTTCCCTTGAACCAGCGAGCCAGAATGGCGCTCTGCGCAACGACAAGGGATTCAGACCCGGCGCCGAAGATGAAGCGTCCGGCATATAGCACGTAAATATTGGGGGCAAATGCGACGATGGCTGCTCCAATTGCAACCAGTGTCGCAAAAATGAAGCTCGCTGCCCGGGTTCCGATCTTGTCAATAAGTATACCGCCCACAAATACGGAGAGGATGGCCGCAATACTGTACACCGTGTACATGGTACCGATTGCACTTCTCGGTACATTCAGCACTTTCAGAAGCGTCGGTGCAATGGCGCCGACAGAATCGTAAGCAAAGTAACTCCCGTAAGTCAGCAGACTGACAAACACAAGGATGGTGAACCGGTAAAGTCTCGTGCTGGGATGAAAAACCCCATGTTCTGAATTCATCTTTCTCTCCTTCTCAAATCTAATCTATACTCAAACTCAAACTCAAACTTATACTCAAACTTATACTCAAACTCAAACTCAAACTCAAACTTAGACTTAGACCGTCCCGAACAGTCGGTCGCCGGCATCGCCGAGACCCGGCAGGATATATGCCTTGTCATTGAGCTTTTCGTCCAGTGCCGCCGCATACACCTCAATTTCGGGATGGGCTTCACAAAACGCCTGCACTCCTTCAGGCGCTGCGATCAGGCACATGAAGCGGATGTTCTCTACGCCTTCTTTTTTCAGTATATTCACCGCTTCAATGGCGGAACCGCCGGTTGCCAGCATCGGGTCAATGAGAACAAATTGATGATTTTCAGCCAGGGGCGGAATCTTGAAATAATAGGTAACCGGTTTCAGGGTTTCATGGTCCCGGAAAAGGCCCACATGGCCGACTTTTGCCGATGGGATCAGCCGCATAATGCCATCCACCATGCCGATTCCAGCCCGGAGAATAGGCACCAGGACTATCTGCAGATCTCCCAGCACTTCGCAATCTGTTTCCATCAGAGGCGTCTGTACCCTTGCCTTTTCCAGCGAAAAATCACGGGTAATCTCAAACGCCATGAGCATTGCCACTTCGTCCACTAACTCCTTGAATTCCTTCTTGCCCGTGGACCGGTCCCGGATATACGTCAGCTTATGGCGAATCAGAGGATGCTCAATGACGTGAAACCTGCAGTTTTTGTCCATCTTTATCTCCTTCTCCGGTCTCAAGAGTCCGCCTCGATTTTTTTCAACCCGCCCATGTAGGGAACCAGCACTTCCGGAACGGTTACACTTCCGTCCTCATTCTGGTAATTTTCGAGAATTGCAACCACCGTTCGTCCCACCGCAAGGCCGGATCCGTTGAGGGTGTGGACAAAACGCTTTTTCTTTCTTTCATCCATATAGCGAATGCCTGCTCTTCGTGCCTGAAAATCCTCAAAATTACTGCAAGAAGAAACCTCCAGCCAGTCATTTTGTCCTGGTGCCCAGAGTTCAATATCATAACAT
>CBEUWV010000286.1:0-2942 GCA_965546895.1 uncultured bacterium | reverse complement strand
AATACGCCAACCAACGAATCCTGGCCCATGTGGGTGGGAAACGATATCTATTTCGTTTCGGAAAAGGGCGCGCTGGCCAACCTCTACCGCATGAACCTCAAGACGAAGAAACAGAAAAAGGTTACAAATTTCAAGAATGATAATGTGCAGTGGCCATCTCTTTCTTCCGACCGGAAACGGATTGTGTTTGAGTGCAACGCGGGCATTTATGCCTACAATATTCAAACCGGCAAAACCAGCGAAATTAAGATTCCGACTGCGGTTCAGAACGTGGTTGCGGACTATGAATTTGTCAATCCTGTTAAATTTCTCGATAGCTATGATATTTCCACTACCGGGAAGCGAGTGGTTTTCTCCGCCCGTGGCGAGATATTCTCCGCCCCTGCAAAGAACGGAGAAATTCGTCAATTGACATTCAATTGCGCTGCCAGAGATACAGAACCGGTATGGTCACCGAATGGCGGGAAAATTGCTTTTCTATCCGACCAGGACGGCATTGCGGACAACGTATATCTCGTGGACCAGTTCGCAAAAACCGCACCCCGGAGACTGACAAATCGTAAGGACAAATTCTTGAATGACTTGCGGTGGTCTCCGGACGGAAAGTATCTTTCCTACCAGTCAAATGATTTCGCTCTCTGGGTGTACAACACGGAGACGAAAAAGGAAACACTGGTCAACCGTTCCCGTCGTTACGGGCAGATGGATTACACATGGTCCCCGGATTCCGCATGGATTGCCTACACTGTACTCGGTAGCAACATGGTTCCGGAGATCCACGTGTACAATCTGGCAGAGGGCAAGGACCATCTTCTGTTCCGTTCCGTTGAGCAGAACCACAATCCCACCTTTTCCACAGATGGGAAATATCTTTATTTTGTTACGGACAGGGAAGGGGCCAAGGCCCGTATCGCGATGATGAGCCTGACAAAAGAAGATAAGGACCCGCTGGCAAAGGAGTGGGATGAGGAAAAAGTAGTAGAGAAAAAAGACGCGAAGAAAGTCGAAAAGGCAGACAAAGAAAAGAAAGGTGAAAAGACGGATAAAGATGCCCATAAAAAGGATAAGAAAAAAGATGCAAAGGTCACTGTCAAGATTGACTTTGACGGCATTATGAACCGCGTTCAGCTCCTGCCGGTCACAGGCTATCGCTATGTGAACCTGCGGGCAGCGAAAGAAGGCCTGTACATCGGATTCAGGGGAAAAACGGAGAAAATCGAAGCGGAAAGAAAAATGGGCAGAAGCAGGGGATTTGATCTCTACCTGTACAGCATTAAGAAGGAAAAGTTGACCTCCATCGCCAGAGGAATTCAGGGATTTTCTCTTTCCAAAGACGGAAAAAAACTGGTTCTCGCCAAAAGGGGTAGTTTCCAGATTATTGCGGCGGGACGACCCGCAGGAAAAGAAGGGAAAATCTCTCTTGCAAAACTATCCATGCGGCTGGACAGGAAAGCCGAATGGCATCAGATTTTTAACGAGAGCTGGCGTTTGATCCGTGATAATTTTTATGACCCCGATATTCACGGCGTGAACTGGCCCATCATGAAAAAGAAATATGGAAAACTCATTGATTACTGTCAAACCCGCGGTGACGTAAACCGGGTACTTGTGCAGCTTGTGGGCGAACTGAACGCTTCTCACCAGGGCGCGAGGGGCGGAGATATGCCACATCCGGATCGAGTTGTGATCGGCTCACTTGGGGCAGAACTGTCTGCTGACAAGTCGGGGTTCTATAGATTTGACAAGATTTACTCAGGGAACCCATTTTACAGAGAATACAAGGCACCGCTGGGTCATCCCTGGCAGAAAGTGAAAGCCGGAAATTATCTCATTGCAATTGATGGAACTACCGTATCCACAAAGGTGGATTACCACATGTATCTTCTCAATACCGTGGGAAAGACTGTTTTTCTGAAGGTCAATGACAAGCCGGTTGCCAAGGGTGCGTGGGAAGTGAAAGTGAAACCGGTTTCTTCCGAATACCGGCTGCGTTACCTGAACTGGGTGGAAAACAACCGGAAACTGGTGGAAGAAAAGTCCCACGGCCGGATCGGATATATCCATCTGAATTATATGACGGGAACACAGCTCAACGAATTTCTCAATGCCATTCAGGCAAATTTTGACAAGGAAGGGTTGATTCTTGATGTCCGGTTCAACGGCGGCGGCGGAATCGATCCGCAGCTGATTGATTATCTGGAACGACGTCAGTACCAGGTAACCCGGATGCGGGACGGACTGGATATGCCTCGGCCTTCGAACATTTTCCGTGGAAAGGTCGTGGTCATGTGCAATGAACATTCCTACTCGGACGCGGAGGTATTCCCCAACGCGTTCAGGGTGCTAGGCCTCGGCAAACTGGTCGGCGTGCAGACTCTGGGGTTTGTTATTGCGGTCAATGAACACGAACTGATCGACGGCGGTTCCATTCGCAAGACCTTTATTGGTATCTGGGATGTCAACGGGAACCAGCTGGAAGGCCGGGGAGCCATTCCCGACTATATTGTTCAGAATGATCCCAATGACCTCGCAAAGGGTATTGACGCTCAGCTCAACAAGGCAATTGAAGTGGTAACCGGGGAAATCGATGAAAAACCGGTTTTCCCGAAAGTAAAGACCACCATCCGGCACCGGTGAGAGCGGATAAGACAGGACAAGACGAGTTTAAGTCTGAGTTTAAGTTTGAGCTCAGATGAGATTCAAAAAAGGCGGGGAATGCACAATTCCCTGCCTTTTTTTCTTTCTGAGGCCTGTAGCAACGCATGGAACGGGGAACCCGCACTGCCCGATGGGAATTCAACACAAAGGCGCCAAGGCACAAAGGTCAGAGGGGAAAAGATGAGAAGTGATGGGTGATGGGTGATGAGTGACAAAAGGCAGGGAACAAGCCAACTCCCTGATTTTTCTTACTCCTACTCCTACGCCTACTCCTACTCATCCCG
>CBEUWV010000285.1:0-2962 GCA_965546895.1 uncultured bacterium | reverse complement strand
ATGCTTGCCAATTATTACGTCAAACGCGGAGACTGGAAGGCCATCTTTGACGACGTAAATGCCATCGAAAATGTTACGGCGGCAGACATTCAGCGGGTTGCGAAAGAATACCTTCGAAAAAATAACAGTAACGTGGGCGAACTTTTGCCCAAAGAACAAAAATCCGAAAAGGAGTAAGGGAAGATGAAACGCGTATCTATTTTTCTTGTCGCCCTGATTTTGACAGCCGTTTCCTTTGCTCAGGTAAAGGACTATCACAAAATCAAATATCCGACGCCAAAGGCACCGCAGATTGTCAAGCCCTTCCAGTTCAAACTCAAGAACGGGCTGACCATACTATTACTGGAAGACCATGAGCTGCCGATTGTCAGTGGTCGGATTCTCTTTCACACCGGCTCTGTTGCAGATCCTGCCGGTAAAACCGGGCTGGCACAGCTGGTGGGAGACACCATGCGCACAGCAGGAAACTCCCTCATGGACGGGGACCAGATGGACGACTATCTGGAATCCATGGCGGCTTCGGTGGAGAGTTTTGCCGGAGACACCAGTGCCGGTGTCAGCTTTCGCTGCCTGAAAGAAAATGCTGACAAGGTTATGGGCCTGTTCCAGGCCACCATTGAAACACCCGTTTTTGCTGAGAAACAGGTGGACGTATCAAAAGAGCAGGTCAAAAGCGCTATCATGCGCCGGAATGACAATCCCCAGGGGATTGTCGGCCGGGAATTCAGCCGCAGGGTGTATGGCCTGCAATCACCACTTTCCGCAATGGAGGAGCTGGCTACCGTCAATGCCATCACTATTCAGGACCTGAAAGCCTTCCACAGCAAATGGTATGTGCCAGACAACGCCGTGCTGGCTGTCTGGGGTGATTTCAACAAAAAGGAAATGGAAAAGAAACTCACAGAAAAGTTCCGGGACTGGAAACCGGCAACCGTAAAATTGCCGGCCCTGAATATCCATAGCGAAAAACCCGGTGTTTACTTTGTTCACCGGGACGGGGTCACCCAGTCTAACATCATCATCGGCCACCTCGGTCAATTGAGAAACAATCCGGACCTTCCGGCCATCGCTATCTTTTCACGCCTGCTCGGTGGCGGCTTTGAAAGCCGATTGATGAAAACCATCCGTCGGGATATGGGGCTTTCCTATTCTCCCCACGGCGGAATCGGCTCCAACTGGGATTATCCCGGAGCTTTTGCCATCCGGATCAACACAAAACTGGGATCCACAGCAAAAGTAATTGAAGTGGCAAAAAGTATCGTGTCGGACATCCAGGAGAATGGTGTAACAAATGAAGAACTCAACCTGTCCCGGGATGCCTACATCAACAGCTTTGTCTTTCAATTCGATTCACTTGACAAAATCATCCGGCGGGCATTGGCTTACAAATTCTATGGCTATCCCGCGAACTTCACCGAAACCCTGTTCGATGGCCTGAAAAAAGTTACCCGGGACGACATCAAACGGGTGGCCAATAAGTATGTCCACCTGGACAAAGCCCTTATCATGGTGGTAGGAGACGAAAGCAAGTTTGATAAGCCCCTGTCTGAATTTGGCACCGTGACACCGGTAGACGTGACCATTCCCAAACCCAAAATCAAGGAAGCGGCTGTTGCCACTACCAAAACCAGCCTGAAACAGGGCAGTGACATCCTCCGTAAGGCCATTAACAAGCTGGATCCCAAACATAAACTGGACACAGTAAAAATCTTGCAGATAAAGGCCAAAACACTTGTACAGCAAGGCGAGAAGAAGATGGAATTGAACACCACCACATCCATCCGCTATCCGGATTCCATCGCAAGTGAGATGACCACGCCCATGGGTGCCATACACATGATTGTGACCCCTGAAAAAGCTGTGATGGTCATGGGCCCCAACTCCAGACCCCTTCCCTCTGCCCAGGCTGATTCTCTGAAAAAACGCATCGCAACCTCTCTACCCATGTTGGCAAAACTGGCCCGGGGAGAAAAGAATGTGGCCAATCTGGTAAAAACCGGCGATTTTCAGGGCCAGGCCGCATATTTTGTCATGGTTCCGCTGGGTGAAAAGAAGGACACTTACGTTATTGCCAAAAAAGACTTCACGATCCTGGGCACCACCGGCAAAGAAGTGGATCGAACAGGAAGCGTCGTCGCAACGACCAGCACCTGGAAAGATTTTCACGAATACAATGGGATTCTGTTCCCGACTTCCATGAAACAAACTGCCGGTAAAGTGAAGGCAGATATTACAGTCGAAGCCATCGTCATCAATCCGGAAAATGGTGATCAGATCTTCAAGTGACCGCTTTTGTTTCATTGATCCCAGAGAGTCGACTGACTCTCTGGGATCTCCTGAGCAAAATGGGGACTGGCAATGCACCGGTGCCTGTACCCGCTTTGCATGAAGGCTTTGCGTTGAAGGAGTAGTCATCAATGACAAGATACAAGCTTCTGTCCGTTCTCGGCTTTCTCGGTATGGTTTTAGCAATGCTCGGGCTGCTGGCAACCCACAGTCTCTTTGCCCGGAGCCCTGTACTCATACTGGTTCAGGCCCTTGCCGCACTGCTGATGATCTGGGCGCGGCTTACGTTTGGATTCAGGAGCTTTCATCTGACCGCGAACCCGACTTCCGGCCGCCTCGTTACCAACGGACCATACGGGTTCCTGCGTCATCCCATCTATGCGTCCATTCTTCTTTTTCTGTTCGCCGCGGTTATTTCCAATTATTCAATTCAAAATCTACGTCTGGGTTTGCTGGGAACCGCCGGGGCCCTCATCCGCGTATTCATGGAAGAGTCATTCCTCCGGCAGGAGTTCACAGAGTACGCGGCCTATTCAAAACGGGTAAAACGCTTGATTCCTTTCATTTTCTGACCAGGGATGGTCGGAAAAAAGAAACAGGACTCACCGGTAGAGTAGAAGGGACGGGCCGTGAAGCCCGTGCCCTCACCTCGTCACACCGGACGTGCGGATTTCCC
>CBEUWV010000284.1:0-2963 GCA_965546895.1 uncultured bacterium | reverse complement strand
CCTCTCTCTTTACTTAAACTTAGACTCAAACTTAAACTTTTCCCACCCATCACGCATCACCCTTCACCGAATGTCTAAAATGAATGGGTGTCTTGAAACACAGAGTTGATATTGTGGTATTATGCCATCGGTCTGGAGGCTTGTAATGCGATTATTCAAAAAAAATGCCCTGTCCGACTTAAAATTTCCCGTTCAAAATCGATTCGGTGTACTGGTCCTGTTTATACTTGTGTTTCTCACTGTTTCCGTTCTGACCCGTGCATTCCTGTTGGTTATTTCTTTCAATCGGCTGGACCTGACAGTGGGCCGGTTTCTGGGCATCTTCGGCATTGGGTTCTTCTTTGATATCGTCACTGCACTTTATTACTGCATCCCTCTTACTCTCTTCCTGATGCTGGTTCCCGACAAACTGCTCAGAACCCGCGTCCTCAAATGGCTGGTAATCTTTGGATTTGCTTTTTTCACCTACATCATCCTCTTCAATGCCGCTGCCGAATATTTCTTTTTTGAGGAGTTCGGCGTCCGATTCAACTTTATTGCAGTAGACTACCTTGTCTACACCCGCGAAGTTGTCCGCAACATTGTGGAATCCTACCCCATGATACCACTGCTTCTGACACTCCTGGTCATCACCATTGCCATCACCTTCGCTCTTAGAAAACAAATCGGAAAGTCACTGGCAATCCCCGGTACCTGGAAAGGTCGGCTGGGAGCAGGCTTCCTGTTACTTCTCCTGTCTGTCGCCAGCTTTGTATTTGTGGAGCAGGACTGGTCCCATTTTTCAACCAACAACTATGACAATACGCTGGCAGAAAACGGTATCTATGATTTTTTTGCCGCATTTCGAGACAACCGGCTGAACTATGCCTCCTTCTACCCCACTATAGACAAACAAACCCTCAACACCTGGCTGCGGCAACTATTGAAAGAACCCAACAGTACCTACACCTCGTCCGATCCGGCAGACATCACCCGATCCATTAAAAAAGAAGGGGTAGAAAAACATCTGAACCTGGTCTTTATTGTGGAAGAGAGTCTCAGCGGCAGTTTCATGGCTCACTTTGGTAACAAAGCCAATCTGACGCCCCGGTTTGATGAACTTGCGGAGAAAAGCCTGTTTTTCACTCGCCTCTACGCCACCGGGACCAGGACAACCCGGGGACTGGAAGCTGTCACCCTGTCCCTGCCGCCCACACCGGGACGCTCTATCATCAAGCGGCCCCACAACGAAAATCTGTTCTCCTTAAGTACCGTCCTGAAGCCCCGCGGTTATGACATGATGTTTCTGTACGGTGGATACGGATATTTTGACAACATGAACTATTTTTACACCCACAACGGGTTTCGGAAAATCGACCGGTCAGACCTGTCAGAAAAAGAAATCACATTCGAGAACGCCTGGGGGGTATGTGATGAGGATATGTTCAATCGCTGTCTGAAGGAATTCGACGAGACAAGCGCAAAAGGGCAGCCGTTCTGTGCCGTCATAATGACAACCTCCAACCACCGGCCCTACACCTATCCTGAGGGAAAGATTGATATCCCGTCTCACACAGGGCGAAAGGGTGCGGTCAAGTATGCGGACTTTGCCACCGGAAAATTCCTGGACGACGCAGAAAGCCATCCCTGGTTTCGTAACACCGTTTTTGTTGTCGTGGCTGATCATTGCGCCAGCTCTATGGGGAAAAGGGCACTTCCGGTAAATCGCTACCATATCCCCTTGTTCATCTACAGCCCGGGACATGTCACTCCGGGGAAAGTGAGTACCCAGTGCAGCCAGATGGACATTGCCCCCACTGTATTTGGCCTGTTGAACCTGAGTTACGACAGCCAGTTTTTCGGTCGGAATACTGTGGACATGAGACCGGAAGAAGGCAGGGCTTTGCTGGCCACATATTCCAGGATGGGCTATCTGAAGGGAAACAAACTGGTAATTCTCGATGTCAAGAAGCAATCCAGCGAATATGACATCGACCCTGTGACTTTTTCTCCCACACTTGTACAACAACCGGATAAGGCATTGATTGAGGAAGCCATCAGTTACTACCAGGGGGCGTATGAACATGAAAAACACAAGTCGAGAGACAAGTGATGGGGGAAGAGGCCCGGACGGGCCTCGTGGATCATGAATAGTGGATGGCAAATGGGTTGGAAAATTCAGCAGTGGACAATGCCCTGCTTTTCCCTTGTCCCTTGCGCACTGGCATTTTCTACCGCCTACTCCTGCTGTTTTTTATTGCGGAGTAAATTCCGCCGGTATATATATTCCAAAAAAGGAGTCACACATGAAATCATTCTGCCAATTCTGTATCATTCTTCTCCTCATCCTTGCCAGTATGCCTCGGGCAATCGCCAACGATCCTGCGGGTAGAAGCGGGGATGCCCTGCAGGTTCTATTGCCGGTTACCGCTTATGGCCTTACATTTCATTACCATGACAAAGAAGGACGTCAGCAATTCTATAAGTCCTTTTTCTCCTCCATGGTCTTGACTTATGCGTTGAAATTCAGCATTGACGACAACAGACCAGATGGTAGCAAATCGGAAGTTGCATTTGTCTCCGCCCACACTGCTGCGGCATTTTCCGGTGCCGCATTCATGCAGCGCCGCTACGGGTGGAAATTCGGCGCCCCCGCTTATGTACTGGCAAGCTATGTGGGCTGGAGTCGCGTTCATGTCCACGCCCATGACACCGATGACGTGGTTCGAGGCGCCGCCATCGGAATCGCGGGTGCCTATTTGTTTGCCCGGCCCATCGGAAAACACGCCATGATGTATCCCATTATCGGGCCCAACACTCTGGGAGTCGGTATCACAGCAAGCTGGTAAAAAGAAGTGTTCTGATCGGATAAGTTTAAGTCTAAGTTTGAGTTTAAGTTAAGAAAGAAGTGTTCTGTTTTCAGTGTTCTGTGTTCTGATCGGAAAGGGAAAAGAAGAAAGGGATTTTACCGCAGAGGCGCAGAG
>CBEUWV010000283.1:0-2963 GCA_965546895.1 uncultured bacterium | reverse complement strand
ATGTCTCTGGCACAGGCGCCCCCGAGATACTGATAGACCGGCAATTCACTGTAAGCCGCTGCCGCTCTGAGAATCGCCATGGAAACACCCAGAATCGCGTTTGCTCCCAGTTTTTCCTTATTTTCAGTACCATCCAGTTCAATCATAAGTTCATCTATAAAAACCTGTTCTCTCGTGTCCAGGCCGATTAATGCAGGTGCAATCTTCGTCTCAATGTTTTTCACGGCTTTCAACACGCCTTTTCCACCATAACGTTCCGGATCACCATCCCGTAATTCTAACGCTTCCCTTTCTCCTGTCGAAGCTCCGGACGGGACTGCTGCTCGACCCATAATTCCAGATTCGAGATAAACCTCAACTTCCACGGTGGGGTTGCCTCTGGAATCCAGGATTTCTCTTGCAATAATATCTTCGATGAATGGCATTTCAGCACCTCCTTATCTTGTCGGGCTGATTATAGGTCAGTAGTAGGCTTTAATCAATTGCGTATTTACAATTAGGTGATCGTGTACCCGGTACAGATTCTTGGCAGAGGGCACATAACTCATTTTCACATCGCTAAGTACAACAAACTGTCTACCTGGTGAAAACGTTTTCGGCAGTTCCCGGTTAATTGCCGGAACCCGAACCTTACCAGAACACAGGTAATTGTTCATGGTAACCACATTGATGTCAAATGCAGTGCCTGTTTTCATGGCCCTTGCCCGCTCATTCTGAACACCCTTAAACTCTGAAAGACTGTGCGCAAACACCAGTTGCATTGTATTCACAACGTAAGTCTTGCCTTCCAGGTTTATGGTTTTAGCCAGATTCAGGTTTTCATCCAGCATAAAATCGATTGGAACCTCTCGTCCTTCCTCCAACCCGGACTCATTCAAAAACTCGAGTTGCTCTGCCCCTTCATCCACTTCCGCATTCTTTTTCTGGAAAATCATCTGCACACCGTCCGTAACAGTGAGGCACTCTGCTTCGCCGAACTTTCGCTTATTTGTAGCACTGTTCAGAAGGTCAATCAGCCGAATTTCTCCGGTTGCCGTCCCCTCAACATATCCGTCTATGATTGATCTGTCCAGAAAATAAAGACGTACTCTTTGCATAGTGCACCTCAATTCAATTAATTCTTATAGGTAATAATAGCATATGAGGATGCAGGCAGAGTGAATTTATTTTCACTTATACCATTTGTGTTAATATTGAATGTAACTTGTTAGCCAAAAATGTATCGAATCTATGAAACATGATTGTGGACCATGGAGGGTTACGCATGCAGATGAAAACAAAATGTTCTCTTTTCCTGATCATTGGATTCGGAGTACTTGCTGTTAATTCGTTCGCAATATCTCCAATTAAAGCAAGCCGGAAACTGACACTTAAGCAGGCAATTAATATTGCTTTTGAGAATAGTCCGTATCTAAAAGCCATTCAATCCGAACGGGATACGGGCCAGACATATCGGGACGAAGCCAAAGGGTATCGGCTGCCCCAGGTAGATGTCAGTGAAATCTATATTCGGACCAACTCCCCGGCCGATGTATTCGGTTTGCAGCTCAGTCAGGAAAAATTCTCAATGGCAGATTTTGCCATGACAGATGCCAACCACCCATCCCCCATTAACGATTACGTCACTCAGTTACAGATTTCGCAGCCCCTCTATATGGGTGGAAAGATTAAACATGGTATTCTTGCCGGTGAAAAAATGGCAGCAGCATCAGACAGAAAACTGGATCGGGCCCGCCAGGATGTTTCATTTCAAACTACGAAGGCCTACCTGAATGTTCTTCTGGCAGAACGATATGTAAAACTCATGGATTCTGTCGTATCTACAGTTCAGAAACACGTGGAATCTGCTCAGGCCTATTTTGACACCGGTTTCATAATGGAAGCGGACCTTCTGCAAGCGAAAGTCTTTCTGGGTCAGATGCAACAGCAACAAATTAGAGCGCAAAACAATGCACGTCTTGCTATGGCCTTCCTTTCCAATGTGATGGGCATAGACCAAAAGCAGGAATACAAGCTCACTGACGTTTTCACTTATCAACCACAATCCTACGACCTTCAACTTCTCGTTCAATCGGGTCTGGAAAATCGCCCGGACCTCGAAGAAATGCGCTTAAAAGTAGAAGCGGCCAAACAGAAGATCGGAGTTGAAAAGGCTGGATATAAACCCAAAGTTTTCCTTGTTGGCCAGCTGAACTATCATGATTCCGATTTCGCCGGATTTGAGGGAGATTCCTACAAGGTCATGGCAGTGGCAAAATACAACCTCTTCAATGGAAAACGGACCCGCGCGAAAGTCAACCGGGCAAAATCCCAATATGAGTCCTACCACAATTACCTGACTCAGATGGAGAACGGTATTCAGCTTCAGATCAAACAGGCATTGTTTCGACTCCAGGAAGCTGAACAACGATATAAAGTGGCCAAACTCTCATATAAACAAGCAAAGGAAAATGTAGTACTGAGAGAGGAACGATACAAGAAGGGTGTTGAGAAAACAACAGACTTGCTCGACGCCGATACAGCATTACAGCAGGCAGCAACAAACAAGCTTCATGCACTTTTTGATTATTTGAAAGCAGAAAAGAACCTTAACTATATGATTGGCAAGGACCAATAAGGGGGGACCATGAAACGGATATTACTCATAGCCACAATTACCACGGCTTTTATAAGTTCAAGTTGTTCCCATAACGAGATGGGGAAAATGAAACAATTGCCTCCAGTTAAAACCCAAATCCAGATCGTAAAAACAGAGGTCTTACCGGAACCTGTTTCAGGGCCTGGACAGATTTCATCAACGAAAGATGCGTACATTTCCGCAAAATCAATGGGAACGGTTTTAGCAATAAAAATCAAAGCCGGTGACACTGTCAAAAAGGGAGAGTCTCTCCTTGAAATTGACAGCTCCGACATCCATTCAAAACTGCAGCAGGCAAAAGGCGCACTGGCGAGGGCCAAGGCCG
>CBEUWV010000282.1:0-3017 GCA_965546895.1 uncultured bacterium | reverse complement strand
GGCGAATGTTTTTGTTTTCTGCAATGTTGTAAATAAAGATGTCAAATTTATTGTTGTACATGGCCACGTATGCGATGCGGCCGCCGTCGGGGGACCAGACCGGTGAGTCATTGTAGGAACCCTCAGTGTTGAAACGTCGAATGTTGAGACCATCCCGATCCATGGCGTAGATGCGCGGGGCACCGTAGCGGTCCGAGGTGAATACGATTTCTTTTCCGTTGGGAGAGAATCGCGGAGAAGTATCGATGGCAATGTGATGTGTCAGACGGTTTGTCGTCTGCTTGTCAATATTGTAGATATAAATATCTGTGTTTCCGTCTTTAGAGGCGCTGAAAAGCAGCCATTTCCCGTCCGGGGAGAAGTCCGGGGTGGAGCCGATGCCCTCGGCGTGGTAGATGGTCTGAATTCCCTGGCCCACTGTCATCAGGAAAAGATCGGGGTTGTGATTGCGATAGGATGTGAAGGCGATTCGTTTCCTATCATGTGATACGGCGGGAAAAATGGTGTCACTTCCGATTTTGGTGAGCTGCCTCAAACCATCTCCGTTGTAGTCCATGATATAAACTTCCCGGTTGCCGCTTCGATCGGAAACAAACGCGATGCGTGAGTTGGTAATGCCCCTTTTCCCGGTGAAGACAAAGATGACATCGTCGGCGAAGGAATGGATCAATTTTTTCAGGAGGCCGGTTTCACCCCGGTAGCGTCTTGTGATAATTTTCTTGCAGGTTTTGGTATCCGTAACAACACCGGTAAACAGGAGTTGTCCACCCTCTTCTGCCCGAATTTCGCCGGTAACCAGAACCTTGGCGCCGACAGAGAGAAAAGCTTCACAGTTTTTCACATTTTCAGGTGAGTCGGGAGAAGGGACCAGTGCCATATTTTTTTCAGGTATTACGTGGAAAACACCGGTAAGTTGGAGGTCTCGGGAGAGAAGTTTTCGGGAAGTCTCCATTGTCGCCGCATCGGCACCGTTTCCGGTAAAACCGGCTATGCCGATTTCAATGAGGTCCAACCCTTTGGTAGACAGTGTCAGTTCAAATTCCTGTTGGGCAAAAACTGAGAGGCTGAACAATAATATCAATGCAATGGTTATGCGTTTCATGATTACTCCTCGTAATTGAACCAGATGTGAATTCCAAGACTATTTCCCTCATATCCTTCCGGCAGCGGAGGCAGTGGACTGGAGGCGGTTATTGCACGTAGCGCCACTCTATCCAGACCGACATCCCCGCTGGATTCCTCAATCATGGCGCCGACAATGTTTCCATTCCGATTAATTCGAAAATAGATCTTTACTTTTCCCTTCCCGATGTATGTACGCACCCAGTTGGAGCCGATGCGGTCCTGGACAATGGACAGGTAGTAAGCATATTCGAAATTTGCCCCATCCAGATCCACCACAGAGCTCTGTGTGCCGAATCCTACCCGTTTCGAGCGACTACCGGTCGGGGCTTGTTGTATTGTGTCTTCCTGACGGGGTACAGGCTTCGGTGTCGTTTTCTTTTCAGGTTTATTGGTATTCACTCCCACTGCAGTTTTCTTTATTTTTTTCCTGGGGGCTTTTGGTGTGACTGCGAGTTTTTCAACCGGTTTTTTGGGCTGCTTCACAGAGGGCTTTGGAACGGGTTTTTCAGTAATGGCCGTGGTTTTAGACGATTCCATGTTGGAGTTGGCCTCAGACGCAAGAGTGGCAATGGAGACCCTGTAGACTTTTGGCTCATGGAGAGCACGACTGCGGGCCGACAATACTCCGATTACTACCACCAATCCTACGACAATATGGAGCAAAACGGAAATAGCGGAAAACGTGCGGCTGCCGTTTTCCAGTGTTTTCCGGTTTTCGATGATGATGTTAATTCCGATCCGGGCCATTTTCTTTTTCCTCCACCGGGAGGGTAACGAGGGCAACGTTCTCGATGCCCGCCTTTTTCAGCCGTCCAATGAGGCGGATGACTTCCCCATAGGGCAGGGTTTTGTCAGCCTTGAGGAATACTTCCTTTTTCATGGCTGCAAGCTTTGTCATTCTTTCAGTGAAGAGTTTCGGATGAATGATGTCGTTGTTTATATAGAGTTTTCTGTCCCTGGTCAGGCTAATAACAACCCGTTGTTCTTCCAGAGCTGCTCCGGTGGTTGTTTCCGGGAGGTTGACATCAATGCCGCTTTGCATCATGGGCGCGGAAACCATGAAAATAATGAGAAGTACCAGAATGACGTCAACAAGGGGGGTGACGTTAATTTCAGCCAGTCCGCGATGTTCACCGGATTGCCGAATATTGCCTGCCATTTAACTGAAGTTCCGTTCCACAATCCCGAGAAATTCCAGGGTGAAGTCTTCAATTTCAGCAGAGAGAGAGCGAATTTTATTGACATAGTGGTTGTAGCCCCAGAGCGCGGGGATTGCGACTGCCAGTCCTGCGGCCGTGGCAATCAAGGCTTCGGATATCCCGGGGGCCACAGCCACCAGTGACGCGGTTTTCTGGACCCCGATACGCTGGAATGCATCGATGACCCCCCAGACTGTTCCAAAGAGGCCGACAAACGGGGCGGCACCTGCGGTAGTCGCAAGAAAATTCAGTGTTTTTTCAAATCGGCCGACTTCCACAATCTTGGCCCGATCCAGCACCCGTGCGATGGCTTCCAGGTTGCGAATTTTGGGTTTTCCAGGATCGCCGGGGTTCTGGTACTTGAGCTGATAGTTCAGTTCGCTGAATCCGGCCAGAAACAGTCCGGCCTCCGGGCTGTAGAGATGGTCCCGGCAGGCTTCCTTAACCTCAAGGAATTTGTTTGAATTGCGAAAGAGGTTCAGGAAAGAGTTGGAATGACGTTTGGCCCGTCGAATCTGGAAACTTTTTTGAATAATAACCTTCCAGGAACCCAGGGACAGAACGAGCAGGAGGACCATGACCAGTTGTGAGACTGGGCCTGCGCTTTTCAACATTGCAAAGATATCAAACATGAGGCCTCCCTTCGCATTTTATTTTCAACTGTTTCTCCACAAAGTCCGGGACAAAAACAGA
>CBEUWV010000281.1:0-3056 GCA_965546895.1 uncultured bacterium | reverse complement strand
ATCCACTTCACCGTCAAAACTGACATCGACAGCGCTGCGCCAGAAACCACCCACATTAATCTTGTTGTTAACCTTCCACAGAAAGCCTGCAGACTCGCCCCAGCCGTCTCCATCTCCAGACATATCCACCCATGCTGTCTGGTCCACAAAATTGATGGTTTTCTGAATCAATACATCAGAACCCACCCAGTTTACCTGAAAACCCACTGAAAAATTGTCAGTGATTTTGAAGGCAATGGTCGGGGCAACATTATAGGTACGAATTTTTGTCCGATCCGAAAGCTGGCTGCCCGGCCACTGGGTCGGCCAGTCTGTCTCAAGGCCGTACTGGGTAAACTCAGAAATACCGATTACGACCCGGTCATTCAATTGATATGACAGGTAAACAGACGGCAGGTAATTAATCTTTGTCTTCTGGTCTGTCGAAAGCGTTCCGTCCGGTGATGTCCAGGATGATGACGGATAAAAAACTGTGGTGCCGAAGTTGACATCAATTCCCTTAACAAAGGCAAGGGCACCGGGGTTATAAAACATGGCGGACGCGTTATCTACACTGGCGACATATGCGTTACCTGGAAACCGGATGAGAATGCCAACGCGGTTACCAACAGTCCCACACATACTACAGTTAGTTTTTTCATAATTTCCACCCCTCTCATCTGACTAACACTGCCGCACGGGCATTAATGCTGTAGTTGAAGGTTCTCAGTGCCCACTCGGATGCTGAGTCAGCTGCCTTGCTTGTTCCCTTCGTTGCCGTCGGGTCCAATATCATCGGAGTACCTGTCAACAGGTAGGATCCCAGATAGTTAACAGTTTGCATCTGGCCCCAGTACGTGAATTCAGGATGGCTCGGGTCCGGAGAGAGCAGGAATCCGTGATTCGGCGTGTCAAACTGGAACAGGCCATTGGCCACTCCCGGATCTGCCGTAGCCATGCCGGGAATTGCGTTCACCACAGGGTTGATCTGAGGGAAATTTGCCCCGAAGGCCCGGGCTATCATGTCACCTGAGATGTTTGGAATTACAGTGTCACCAATTGCTTCCTGCATCAACACAAATTTTTCCACGCCTGAAATATCCCCGTTCAGCACGTAGGGCGCATAGTTGATCGGGTCCGCAGAGTCAATGACCGTCTGAGCCATCATGAAGAACTGAGCGTATTCAGGTGTCCCCGGCACGAGTCCTTCTTCAGCAAGCCCGGCATTGATAACCGGAGCGAATGTAGGAGAATGTGTCAGAAGTACACTGATCTCACCACCCGGTACATTGAGAACCGCGGTCTTGATTGCCGGTTCGATTGCCATCAGGTTGGTCCCTGTAATGCTACCGAGGGACTGCCCGCAGTAGACAAAATTCATTGGTGCAAGATCAGGCACGCTATCCCCGGTGTAATCCACACCGGCTTCCAGCATTCTAACCATCATCATCTGATCAACGTTGGACTGACGGATGTTATCCCGTGCTGTTCTGAGGGATGTCAGATTCATGAAGAGAGCGCCGGAGGGATCAAGTACTCCATCGGGTCCCATTTCTCCAGTAGCATTGTTCATATAATCGCCTGCACGATCGCCGTGAAGCACCAAGTCCATAGATATGGTTGCCAGCCCCGCCGATGCGAATGAATTGGCAATGGCCAGTGCATCCATCTTGGTCCGGGTAAGACCATGCTGGAAAATGACAACCGGGAATGGACCCGTTCCCTTTGGTACCACCAGCATGAACGGAATCATGGCTACATTCTGTTCTACAAAATTGCCTTGAGCATCCTTCACGAAGTAACCGGCCAGCGGGTGAGTAATGTAATTGGGAGAACCGAAAGCCCCTGTCAAGACGCCACCCACCATGTCATGGGGGAAATCAATCCCGGTCTGAGCCATCACACCCTGAAAAAACGCCCCCACCATTGCATCACCAAGGTACTGTCCGACGAAGGTTGGTGTTGGCGGGGCCATACCAGCCATCTCAGCACGAAGGGTCTGATAGTCCTGGTAGGTGCTTTCTGTCGTGAAGACAAAAGCCACCGCAATTGAAGTTCTGGGAATACCGATGGAGGACATGAAATCGAACATCGGTTTCATCGCGACCCTGGCCGGTTCCAGCATTGCAGCCGTCTGGTCATCTAACAGGCTGGAAGTGGAATGGCCTTCCGCGTCCAGCAGCGAATTTGAACTGCGCATCAGGTAGAAAACCTGAGAAGGTTCGATGGGTTTGCTGTTTGTATCCAACACACCCTGCGTCACCACCACAGCAATTTTGTGCCGAGAGGGAATTGGGGATGCCGGCATCATGGAAACCGCGCCGGTTACCGGATCAAAGGGCATAAATGAAACAGCAATTTCCGCCTGAGCAGTCAAATCAAATACCTTAATGGTATTGCTGTTGACCGTGTCGGCTTTCGGTGCGCCGTCCAGATAGAACGACATTGCCGAAGTGGTTGAGAATCCATTGAGTGAATTGACAGAAGCAATAGCATCCAGTCCGTCCGGATTAGGGATATTCACAAGTCCCGTAGCCGGATTGATCAACAGATCATTGGGAAACGGAAGTATCCCGGCACTCGGATCAAACAGGGCTGTCGTAACCTGTGGAAGCGGTTGAGATTCATCTGCTTCCGTGTGAGTTGCAGGCGCACACGCCCACATCGCTGCAAGCAAAACAGCCATAACCCCGGTTAATAGTACTCTTTTCATGTCACCTCCCGCAATTTTAAAGATTTTGAATGGTAAATGGGCCCCCCAGGAAAACTCTGCTTTTCTCACCTCCTACCTTCGTCAGTGTGATTACGATAAGTATATCACAAATATTTGACACTCCGCAAACAAAAAAATGACATGTCGGACACATATCTGCAGACATCTCCAGCCTTTCAAGCATTATCTTTATATTCTGTTACTTATACTTATCAATCAGGCCAAAAAGCCCATCATACACACCGGCTTCAGTCATCAGGTATTCAAAAAAACTTGCAATCACGGCAAGATTATGTGAAGGATTTCAACAAGTTCTACAACCTGAAATGCTAACCGGGTCGCTATACGGAAATTACACACTTTG
>CBEUWV010000280.1:0-3058 GCA_965546895.1 uncultured bacterium | reverse complement strand
TGAAGAACGGGTAGTGTTCAGAGGGGCAGTTTCCCAGCAACACCTCGCCGGAGAATACAATGCAATGGATATCCTGGCCTTTCCAACCATGCGCAAAGCGGAGAGTTTCGGAAATGTCGCCATTGAGGCTATGGCATGTTCTGTCCCTGTCGCGGGAAGCCGGATTGCGGGGCTATCTGAATACATGGTAGATGGCGTGAATGGGTATCTTGTTCCTTCCGGAGACCCGGAAGCGTTGGCGAAAGCGATGGACCTTTTTTTCAGTTTACCGCCGGATAAGCTCCAACAGATGAAGTCAGCTGCCCTGGAAACTGCAAGGAGATTCGAGCGGAACATTGTCAGCAGGAGCTACATCGAGAAGTTGGCCGGGATGTTGTCGGACAGAAAGCAGGATAAAAGGCTGTTAGATCTTACTGGGGGATAGAGCGGACCTTTCCTTTTCCCTCATTTTGTAGATTTGGGCTAAATGCATCTTTCATTATATATCAGGTGATTGACAGCATTGACGGAGCACGTGTAGAGTGACTCCATTGCCAGCGGGTTAATTGTTCTGGTGAACCCATGAAAATGTAAGAGAATAAAGGCGGAGTCGTTTATCATTTGAACTCAAAATGGTTCCGATAAATTTTATCAGGATGGGAAATGAAAACCATTGCAGCAGTATTGGGATGTATCTTCTTGGTCTATCAGTACTCAACGGGGCTGATTGCTTCCACTGTGCTGGCGGAAAATGTTATCAGTAAGAAAGATGGGGCGGTGGAAAAATGGCCAGGGGGGAGATTCAGGCGTCTCCCTCCTTAGCCTCGCAAGAAAAGAGGGAGTTGGCGAGTCCAGAACAGTGCCAATTCCCCGAAGTCATTTGTCTTTCAACGAGATGATATCTCGAATTTTTGCACGTCACGTGAAATGCTTTCCTTGACATTTTGTAAAGAATGCCTATCTTATCAGTAGGTTTTATTTCTCAAAAGAAGGAGGAGGCATGACAGAACGTGGTTTTATGAGATCCAGAAAGTCCTTTGCCCTCCGGTATGGTTCAGTGGCGCCCACTGAAAACGGTGAAACCATTGATTTATCCCATCGGGGACTGTGTTTCCGGTGCAACAGCATGCCCCAGAATCCTGAGATGGTTGTTCGAATGGACACAGGAGACAAGATTGTGGATCTGCTTGTCCGGCAGAAATGGATTCAGGAACTGGCCAACGCAAGGTACAACCGCTACAAAATCGGGGTAGAACTGGTTCAGGCGCCCAAGAACTACCACGTAATGATCCAAAAGCTCGTGTACCATTGAGCCGGAGGCAAAAAGAACTTCAAGACGGCCCTTTTGGGCCGTTTTTTTATGCCCGACAGCAGTCCACTGAGAGATGGGGCGAAGATTGCAGACAGAAAACGGGAAATGGTATACTGTCCCCATTGAATTTGCTAAGGGAGAAATTGATATGCGAACAATGGTTTTATTGGCTCTCCTTGGACTCAGCGGTTTCGTGACGACAAAACAGGTTTTGTCCATCCCGGAATTTCAGCAGCGATACAAAGAGGTGAAGATTGACCCGGTTCCGCTGGGCAAGCTCAGTGGAAAGGGAGTCACCGTAATTACCGTATTCGGAGACTGGTGTTCCGACAGTGTGGAGCATGTCCCGGAATTTATCAAAATAAACGAAAAAGTCAAATTCGACGACGTGCAGTGGGTGGCCGTTGGACGCCATCTTGCAGATAACACAGGAATAGTCGATGCCTATCAAATCAAGCGTGTTCCCACTTTTCTCTTCTTTGCCAATGGGGTGGAAGTGGGCCGTATTGTGGAGCACCCGAAGGCCACAATGGAACAGGATACGGCAGAAATTCTGAAAACCATCGGGGAAAAAGAAAAAAAGAGATGAAACTGAAGGCGGGTTTCCTGCAATTTCAGCCGGTATTCGGTGAAATCGGGCAGAATGTCCGCGCTATAGAGGCTTTGCTGCGGGAGAGAGAGTTTGACCTGATGGTTCTCCCCGAGGTCTGCACGACGGGTTACCAGTTTCTGTCCAGGGAAGAAGCCTTGTCTCTCTCTGAGCCCGCAAATGGAGAATTGGGTCAAACACTACTGGCTCTGGCCCGGGAAAAACAGGGTGTGATTGTTGCGGGATTCGCAGAAAGACATGGTGATGAAATATTCAACTCTGCAATGACGGTGGGGCCATCGGGTCTTTTGTCTGTGTATCGGAAGGCCCACCTCTTTTTCAAGGAAAAGGAGTTTTTCAGTCCAGGTAACCGCCCTTTTGTACCGGTGGACACTGGCCTGGGGTATCGCCTCGGTATCATGATCTGTTTCGACTGGATTTTCCCGGAGGCGGTTCGCTCCCTGGCGCTGGGCGGAGCGGCCGTCATTGCCCACCCGGCAAACCTGGTACTGCCATGGTGCCAGCGTGCCATGTTCGCCCGTGCGGTGGAAAACAGCATTTTTGTCATCACAGCCAACCGCTTCGGCTCAGAGTCAAGGGACCCGGAATCCCCTCTCACCTTCACCGGCGGCAGCCAGATTATGGGACCGGATGGAGATGTCCCTGCGAAGGCGGGATTGTCTGAAATGGTGGCCATGATTCGGGAAATTGACCTTTCTGCTTCAAATCAACAGCTGAATTCCATGAATCACCTGTTCAAAGACCGTCGCCCCGATCTTTACCGTTTGTAAAAATATTTTGTGGCTGATGGCAGAATTCAAAATTCCGCACATGCTCAAAATTCGAACAGTATTACCTAGCTCCTGTCTTTCCACTTTCTTAACTCGCACGTGCACGTTCACTTACACTGCCGCGAAGCGGCCTTCCACTGTCAAGTCCTGATTAAAAGTTGACACTTTTATTTCCCCATACCCCCATCCACTGTCCCCCATCCACTATTCACTATTCACCATCCACCATCCGGCAGCAGGCCGCAATCCGTGCCATTTTGACAAAAGTTAATCAGGATTGGTGCCGTTTCGACATACCGTTTCCATCTCCTGGATGCGGGAGGAGATTTTCTCAGTAATCTGCTTGTTCGTTCTGCTTTGTTTTGTGGAAAATAGATGCCACAACGA
>CBEUWV010000279.1:0-3073 GCA_965546895.1 uncultured bacterium | reverse complement strand
TCACTTTTGGAATCCGGGCGAGATATTAAAAGACAAGGAGGGACAAGGTTGAGTAAAGAAAAGGGAAGTGATGGGTGATGGGTGATGAGTGATGGGTGACAAAAGGCAGGGAACGAGCCAATTCCCTTCTGCCTCGCACTTGCACTTTCACTCGCACTGGCCGAAGGGCTCTCCCATTGAACAAAAACGTGGCGATATGCGTATAGGTAAAGAGAACAGAAACGACTGGGAGGCTCATATGATTGGCACATTGTTCGGACTTGGATTCATACTGATGGCATTGGCCGTTACATTCTGGTTTTTCAAATTGATCTTCAAAGCCTTTTTTTTCCTGTCCGGTACCCTGATTGCATTGTTTATCGCGCTGGCACTTTTTCCTGTCCTGATTGTCGTGGCGCTGGTGGGGCTTAAACTTCTGCTGCTCTTCTTCCTGCTCATCCCGATTCTCATTGCCGGCATGATCCTGAAAATTCTCCTTATCCCCTTTGCTTAAATCAGCCAAGAGGCTGATTTAAGCGTGATGAGTGATGCCGTGCCTCCGGCACTGTGATGAGTGATAGGGTAGGAAAAAATCAGGAAAATAAGAAATGCTTGAAAGTTCGCAAATCCGTATCAGTCTCTTCTTCTTATCTTCCAGAACAGAACACCTCTTTTTTTACTTGTATACCTTATGTTTCCTGGAAAAGTAATCTTTTGTGATTTCTTTGACCTTGGGGGTCAGCAGAATCACGGCTATGAGATTGGGTATAGCCATAAGCCCCAAGGCAATGTCTCCAAATCCCCAGACAATCTCCAGTGAAAATACGGCACCGGCGAATTGCATGACCAGAAAAAGCATTTTGTAGGGCACGATTCCCCGGTTACCAAAAAGATACTGGACAGCACGATCTCCGTAGTAAGACCATGATATTGCAGTAGAAACAGCAAAGAGAAAAACAGAAATAGTGACAAGGTACTTTCCATAGTGGCCGAAAACGGGTGCCAGCGCTACCTGAAACGCGTATGCCGTCATGGGGGAACCGTTGAGAGCTTGTCCACTGCCGTCCAAGACAGTCCATGCCCCTGTTGCGACAATTACCAATCCGGTCATGGTGCAAACCACCAGGGTATCAATAAACGGCCCCAGCATGGCCACAGAACCTTCACGGGCCGCTTCATCCGTCTTCGCCGCCGCATGGGCGATGGGTGCGGAGCCCTGCCCTGCCTCGTTGGAAAAAATTCCCCGTTTGACACCCCATACAAGTGTATACAGAAAGGTCGCACCGGCAAAGCCACCGATCTGAGCCGGCGGATTAAAAGCGGAACTCACAATGGTCTGGAGCATGCCGGGAATCTTGTCCATATGAAGCAACAACGCCAGAAGCGCGGCAGCTACGTACAGGATTGCCATGAATGGTGCCAGCTTACTGGCCACTTTTCCAATTCGTTTAATGCCGCCGAGGATCACCGACCCAACGAGAATAACCAGTACAATACCGGTAATCCAGGGTGCGATACCGAAATCTGACCGAAACTGATCTGCCACAGTAAAAGCCTGGACCGCGTTTCCAGAACCAAAGGATGAGATTGCCGCGCAGGTTGCAAAAAATATCGCCATGGGTTTAAAGGCCTTGCCAAGGCCCAGCTCAATGTAGTACATCGGGCCGCCGGAGACTGAACCGTCGGCATTCACCTTCCTGAACTTCAGGGACAGGGTGCATTCCGCATATTTCAATGCCATTCCAAAGATTGCGGTAATCCACATCCAGAACAACGCGCCGGGGCCGCCGTAATGGATTGCTGTGGCCACACCGGCAATGTTGCCAATCCCCACCGTGGCAGAAAGAGCAGCGGACAGTGCCTGGAAATGCGTAATGTCTCCCTCATGGTTGGGATCGTCATATTTACCGGTTATAACTTCCCAGGCATGTTTGAATCGGCGTATCTGAACAAAACCGAGACGAAATGTGACATAAATCCCCGCTCCCAGCAACAATATCACCATGAAAGGCGCTATCTTGGGTGAATTCCAGATCAGATCTGATATCCAGTTGATTATGGATTGTAAATGCTCCAAAAAACCCTCCGTCTTTAGTCAAATTTTGTTTATGGTACCACAGTTTATGCTATGATTAAGCGAATATTTGGCCAGGGAGGACTCATATATGCGCCAATTCATCCTGCTGACATCCATCATGCTTCTCGGGATTTCACCACTGATCTCACAGGAGATTGAACACAATACAAAACACAAAGGCAATTCCAAAATTGTCGTCACCATTGCCCCTTATAAGTACCAGGTTTCAGATACACCCTACGCTCACCCTCAGACTTTAACTTTGAAACAGGCAGGCAGGATCCTCTCCTCAATTCTAATCGAAAAAGGGCAGGGAGTAACTGTTTTGACCTCAGAAGAGCGAATGATGCTGGCCCCAAAAATGGTAAAGGGGTTCGCTACACTCAAAAAAAACCAACAGTTGAAAATAGTCAAAACCTGGGGACGCGAGCAGAAAGACGGAACATTCGTTGAAGATTATTCCATCCATCTCTATCTGTGCTTCGTAAAGGCGGACACCTTGTATGTAGCCATATCATACACAAATCGAAAACCGGAAAACATGTTTCATCTTGTTCGAGGACGCTTCATGAAGTGGATGAAAAAACAGGATGGGAAAACTCTTCTCAATATTGTCCTGATGGATAAGGCACTGTGGACAACAAACTTCAACGACCTGGTCTTTGACAAGTACAGTGACTTTGACCCCAGCAAGATCAAACAGAAAATAGACAAGACTGCAGATCAGAAGGAACTCCTGAAGGGGAAACAAACGGAAAAACCGGAACCCGCGACCCTCACTTTTGAACAGTTGGAAAAAGAGTTGAAGCGGTTAAATGACATGAAGAACAAAGGGCTTATTTCAGATGAAGAGTACAAGAAAGCCCGGAGCCGGCTGATGGAACAGGCCGGCATTGGGAAATAGGTGGTGCAGAGACAATGGAAAAGAAAAATCAGAACCTGCAAGGTGAGGTGGAGCTGCTTGGGGATCTGCTCTCGGAAAAGCTGACCACAGATCCGGATATTTCCGGCCTGATT
>CBEUWV010000278.1:0-3077 GCA_965546895.1 uncultured bacterium | reverse complement strand
AGTTTAAGTTTGAGTGTAAGTTTAAGTAAAGACAGGGAATGGCGAAATCCCTTCCGCCTCGCACTTGCACTTTCACTCGCACTTCCTGCCCCCTACTCTACAGAGTGATGAGTGATGGGTGATGAGTGACAAAAGGCAGGGAATGGCCGATTTCCGCTCTTTCCCCTTTCTGAACCATCCACTGTTCACCATTCACCATCCACGGCGGCAAAGCCGCCCTGCCTCATATCATCTGATTAAACCAGACGTTTTCTATATCCAGGAAAGGAGAGAATCCGCGCAGAATGATGCCACTGACACCGGGGTTGCGAATCAGGATTTCCTTTTTGTGATACAGTGGAATTAAGGGTGCTTTCTCTGCGACAATCTGTTCAATTTTCTGGTAAGTGTCGGCCCGTTGCCGGGGATTCATGGTGAAACGGGCCTTTTCACTGAGGGGTCCCAGTTCTTTCAGTTCAGCGCCGAGAAAAAGAGGGTCACCTGCTTCAGGGTTGAATAGTGTATGAATAAAATTGTCAGGATCCGGATAGTCTGCAATCCAACCTACCCGGTACATTGTATGCGCCCGTTTTTCAATGTAGGGCCAGTGATTTTTCATTCCATTGAGACGAATGCGGATGCCAACGGCTTTCAGGTGTTCAGCAATCTCCATGATGTCTCCCGGGTCTTCTTCTCTTTTCCTTGCAAAGGTTAATTCAATTTCCTGCTCAAAATTGAATCCATGTTGCTGAAGGAGCCATTTGGACTTGTCCGGATCATAGGGTAACAGGCCGGTGGATGGCGAATGCCCGAGGAGTCCCGGCGGAATGATCGACGAAGCCGGTTCTGCCAGGTTGAGGGGAAAGGTTGAGCAGAGTTTTTCCCTGTTGATTGCCAGGGAGAAGGCCTGCCGGATATGATGATCAGAAAACAGGGGGTTTTGACAGTTCAGTGCAAGGAAGTAGGTGGACAGTTGTGTGCTGGTCAGAATGTCGTTTCCGAGAGATTTCCTCGCTGCGGCTTCATCGATGTCGTCTGGCTCATTGATACTGAGAATGTCAATCTGTCCGGATTCAAAATCGTCAAACATGGTGTCGGGAATTGAAAGTTCCATGTACACTTTGTCCACAAGCGGCCGACCCGATATGTAAAATTCATTGAATTTACGGAGAGTGAGCGTTTTGCCGGGGTCGAAACGGACCAGAGCAAAGGGCCCGCAGCCGATGCCGGAGAATTTTTCCTGTGGCCCACGGAGATAGTCCGTTTCCGGTACAATTGCCGCATAGCTCATTGTCAGGAGACCGGCAAAAAATGCCAGGGGTTTTTCCAGCAGGAAGTTAACGGTATATTCATCCGGTGTCTCAATGCCGCTTATCTGTTCTGTTTTGCCCTCGGCGAATTCCCGGGTGCCTTCAATTACGTAATACATGCCTGCGGCATTGCATTCAAACGCCGGGGAAAGAAGGCGTTTGAAAGTGCTGACGACATCCCGGGATGTGATGGGTTGGCCATTGTGAAAAACAGCGCCTTCACGTAAACGGAAGCTATACTTTCGGCCGTCCCCGGAAACATCCCAGGAATGAGCCAGGTCCGCTTTCAGGTTAAAGAGAGGGTCATAGCGTACCAGGCCCCTGTGAAGCAGGGATAAGACCTGTGCTTCGTACACTGTGGAGCCCGCAAGGGGGTCCAGCTTGTCATGGGGCAGGCTGAAACCTGTAATTCGAATCGCACCACCCGATTTAGGGGAGGGCCGTCGAAAGGTCCTGAGCCGGTTTTCAAGATGCCAGCCGAATTTTTCCAGTGACAATGCCGAATCGGACAGTATCGCTGTGTTTCGGTAAGTGTGATCGCTTACGTCCCGAATATTTCGGATCGCATTGAGAATTTTCTGGTTGTGCATGGAAAGTTCTTTTGACTGGCGCAGTGCCTTTCGTGTATCCTGGCCGATTTCTTTCATGTAGAGAAGCAGTTGTGCAATCTTGTCGTTCTGCTCAGCCGTCAGGCCTTTCATGGATTCTACCAGTAGGCCGACATAATCAGTCTTGGTGTTTACAGATAGTACGGTTTCAGATTCACGCTTCATCAGTTCTGCAATTTCTTCCGTCATGATACTGACCCGTTGGGTGGCTTTGTTGATCTGTGCAGAGCCCTCAACGTGTTCTTCCGTTGCCTGGGATACGATGGCGATATTGTCTACCACCGACTGCAAATGTTTCACGATGTCTTCCAGTGAAGATTCGGCACCCATAACCTGCATTACGCCTGATTTCACAACTTCTCCAGCTTTCTCTACGATTTCATGGCCGTCATCCACAAGTTTTTCCATCCCGGTCAACACGCTACCGGCCTCTTTCATCGAAATGGATGAGGTGATTGCCAGTTCCCGAATTTTTTCCGCGATTACCTGAAAACTCCGATCCGGATGTTCCGATTGCGCTGCCGCGATTGCGGCATTCAATGCCAGAATGCTGGTCTGATCACTGATTCGGCTGATGCTGGTAACAATCTCACCAATTTTCGTGGACTCGGCTTTCAGCTGGCGAATTGTCGCAGCAACGGTTTCGAAGGCGGCACCGGCACTTTCCACAGTTTGGGAGGCTTCCCGGGTACGGATCAATCCATCCCTTGCTACCTGCCCGGCCACTTCTGCCTGAACTTCAGTCGCGCGCGCCTGTTTTCGAATTTCTGAAATGGTCGCGTCCATTTCCATTATTGATGCCGATGTTTCCATCACCATTGAAGCCAGGTTTTCCGTGTTCTGGGTGACCTTGCCTGTGTGGGCGATGATTTCACCCATTGCGTCTTCCGTATCTTTCGCATATGCTGAAAGAGACTCCATCTTCAAACTGACATTTTCATTGCTTTCCACAATTTCTTTCAGAAAACTCAAGGTTTCCTGGGCAATTTCACTGAGCCGGCTGATGTCAGCCGATATGGTTTCTGTAAAGTCGTGAATTTCGCCGGCGGACTGGAGTGTTACATCGGTATTGATGATCTGGTTTTTCACATCTCTGATATAGGTGACGAGCTGTTCATTGACAGAGTGGGAAACATCCGCGATGTTGCCGGAAATGAGGTCCAGATGTCCGAGAAGAGTT
>CBEUWV010000277.1:0-3079 GCA_965546895.1 uncultured bacterium | reverse complement strand
CATTGGATGATTTCGGGACTGGCTATTCCTCATTGAACTATCTGCGAATGCTTCCCATTGACACGCTGAAAATTGACCAGTCTTTTGTTCAGGATGTGATGACAGACCCCGGTAGCCGTTCCATCATACGTTTTCTGGTTCAGTTGAGTCGGGAGCTGGAGCTCAGGACCGTGGCTGAAGGTGTGGAAACCGAGGACCAGCTGCTGTTTCTGAAAGAAGCGGGTTGTGATGAGATTCAAGGGTTTCTTGTATCTCCCCCGATTTCCATCATTGACATAGAGAAAATGCTTTTGGGCACATGAAGTGTTGAGGAAGTTTCACATTGGAGGTGAAAATGTCAAATTCAATTAATGGGACCATTACCCTTGACCATGTGGCTGAAATTCTGATTCGTTGTTTCTGGTATTCTATGGCGCTGCTTGTTGTATCCTTGCTGATATTCATGGTGGCAGGGGATGCAGCTTTTGAGGCCCACTCCATGATGTTCGGAATATCAAAGCACGAATTCGTTCTGATGTATTATTATGGAACGGCTTTTATGAAAATCACGATTCTAATTTTCTTTCTGATACCCTACATCGCAATACGGGTCGTCCTGAAAAAGCACAGGAAGGACGACTCGCAGACAGATTAGTCGGGATATTGGAAAGGTGTACAAGGAGGTACCGCATGGCAAATCGCAGAGAATTCTTGAAAGCATCCCTGATCACGACGGCGGCTGTGGCAGTGTCCGGCCGGGTGCTGGCCTCAACCGGGGCAAGGTTTCCCAAGGGATTGATTTACACGAAAAAGGAACCTGGCAAATGGTCCGCAAAAGCAAGGCTCCATGCCCCCATGGTCAAGGTGGATGGCGGGAAAATAACCATCACTACACCTCATCCGATGAATCAGGCGCATTATATTGTGAGGCATACGCTTGTTTCCATTGACGGCAAAGTGCTCGGTGAAACTACATTCAAACCAACAGATAAGCTGGCAAGATCAGTTTTTCAGCTCCCGGTTAAACCGGGAGAATATTATGCGACCAGTTTTTGTAATCTGCACGATTTCTGGGTGACGGTTTTCACGGTTTGACAGAGAAATAGCTGGCAAGTTAGACAGGGAATGACGGGAACGATTTTCTGTTATTACTTAAACTGAGACTCAAATTTGGATATCCCGTTCGATGGGCTGTTGCTGGATATGTAAAGTTTTTGTGACTTGGCCGTGTTGTGTGGTATGATTTTTGCCATGAAGATGGTGAACAGCACTTTTGGCGGACAGTTTTACTTTTATTATTTCTATTTTTACAGGTAGGCTGTCGCCGTAAGTGTAAGGTTTTCGGACCGTGCGGTGATAAGCCGCACGGTCCATTTTTTTGGTATGGGCCGTGAATGAAAATTCATGGCCCTTTTTGCATGAAGGGGGAAAGGGTAAAATGAATCATCTGAAACTGGCAGGCCTGAAAGAAGGCACACGAACCATAATCCATGTGGGGAACATCAGGATCGGTTGTGACATGGTGGTGATTGCGGGGCCCTGCAGTGTGGAAAGCGAACAACAGACGCTGACCATCGCCCGGGCGGTGATGAAGGCAGGTGCCGGACTCTTACGGGGAGGTGCGTTCAAGCCCCGCACTTCCCCGTATTCTTTCCAGGGCTTAGGACTGAAGGGGTTGAAAATACTGGCAAAAGCGAGAAAAGAAACCGGTCTGCCGGTGGTCACCGAGGTACTGGATACCCGGGACGTGGGTTGGGTCAGTGAATACGCCGATGTGCTCCAGGTGGGAGCCCGGAATATGCAGAATTTTTCACTGCTGAAGGAGATTGGGAAGGTGGGAAAACCGGTGATGCTGAAACGGGGGATGTTCGCAACCTATGCGGAGTGGCTCAATTGCGCTGAATACATCCTGGATGCCGGGAACCCGGATGTCATACTTTGTGAGCGGGGGATTCGCACCTTTGAACCGTGGACCCGGAACACACTGGATTTAAGCGCGGTACCGGCAATGAAGGAGTTATCTCACCTGCCGATTTTTGTGGACCCGACCCATGGGACCGGACGTGTGGAACTGATTCGACCCATGTCAATGGCGGCAGTCGCAGCTGGTGCTGACGGCCTAATGGTGGAAGTGCACCATGATCCGGAGCATGCCATGAGCGATGGCCCGCAGGCCCTTTTACCGGAGCAGTTTGAAAGCCTGATGAAGGATGTCAATCGATTGAGAGGGGCTCTGGATGGTACAATCCATGATGAAGAATTTCAGGTTGAAGATGATAAGAGGGCTGAGGACTATGGGGAAAAGAAAGTGAGGGAATATGCGTGGTAGTGTTTTTCGGGGCCCGATTTCGGGACAGATTGTTGCCCCTGCATCCAAGTCGTTTATGCAGCGGGCGGTAGTGTGCGCGGTATTGTCAAAAGGAGAAACCATCATTCGAAACGCTTCGTTTTCGGAAGACAGCCGCACCGCGTTGAAGCTGGCAAGAGCACTTGGAGCGGATGTCGGGATTCAGGGAGATAATGTGGTCATTCAAGCCCATTCCCACAACCCGGAAAACGTACTCAACTCAGGTGAATCCGGCCTTTCTTTGCGAATGTTTACCGCACTGGCCGCAAAATTTCCCTTCGAGATAAGCATAAAGGCGTTGGGAACACTTTGTCGCCGTCCCGTCGGCATGATGGAAGGGCCGCTGCGGCAGCTCGGGGCTTCATTTGTATCAAACGACGGTTTTCCCCCCATTCATATCAAAGGCCCACTCCACGGCGGAAAAGTAAATGTGGACGGTGCCTTGACGTCCCAGTTTCTAAGCGGCCTGCTCACTGTTTTGCCAACTTGCAAAGAAAACAGTGAAATAACCGTTTCCAACCTGGCGAGCCGTCCCTATGTGGAGATGACACTCTCCGTGCTGGACTCTTTTGGCGTTCAATGGGAAATAAAGGAAGGTGTTCAAACTGTATTTCGGTGCGATGGCAGCCAACCGTTTCATTGTTCAGAATTTACAGTGCCAGGAGATTGGTCCGGAGCTTCCGGGATACTGATAGCCGGTGCCGTTGCCGGATCCGTTACGGTGACGGGACTGCCCCAGGATGCGCTGCAGGG
>CBEUWV010000276.1:0-3114 GCA_965546895.1 uncultured bacterium | reverse complement strand
TGATAGGAAAAGATCTGGCAAGAAGACATGGTATTACAACCGGTGACAAGATTACGATTATGTTCTTCAAGCCGACCCAGACACCGTTGGGCATTATGCCCAAGATGCGCACCTTCACGGTCGCAGGGATTTTTTACAGTGGAATCTATGAATATGACAAGACATGGGTATTTACTCCATTGAAAACGTTGGCTGCGATTCTCAACATGAAGCAGAAAGTGGATTTTCTTGCGGTACGAACCCGTTCAATGGATAGTATAGACCGGTTCAAACACTACCTGAACAGCAAACTTCCGGCACAGTTCTTTGTTATTGACCTCAGGGAAACCAACAAACGCCTTTTTTCAGCCATCAAGGTGGAAAAGATGGTGGTGTCCTTGATTATCGGACTTATCATGCTGGTTGCGGCATTAAACATCACTTCATCTCTGGTTCTCATGGTCATGGAAAAGCATCGGGATATCGGCATAATGATGGCGATGGGAATGGATCAGAAACGAATTATGAAGGTCTTTCAGATGCAGGGCCTGGTAGTGGGACTCACTGGAGCAACCATCGGGACTTTTCTCGGCGTGACTGTTTCGCTTTTCCTGAATGCGTTTCGGATACTGAAACTCCCTCCTGATGTATACGATTTTCTCTCTTATATTCCATTTGAGGTTCGGCCACTGGATGTCGTTGTTGTTTTTGTCATAACGGTAGCCGTTTCCTGGATTGCTACCCTGTACCCGTCCAGGCGGGCTGCTGCACTGGACCCGGTGGAGGCAATTCGCTATGAATAGGCGACTCACTCTTGATAACGTCACGAAGACATTCCCTGTCCGGGAATCTTTATTGACCGTGTTCAAAAATCTTTGCCTGACACTGGAAGATGGAGAGTTCCTGGCAGTCACAGGGGCGTCCGGTATCGGTAAGAGTACATTGCTTCACCTGGTCGGACTCCTGGACAGGCCCACCAGTGGTGCAATACAATTGGATAATACCCTTTACAGTACGCTGAAGCCTGAGGAAGCCAGCCATTTCCGCAATCAGGAGATCGGTTTTGTCTTTCAATTTCATCACCTGCTGCCGGAATTCACCGTATTGGAGAACGTTGAAATGCCATTTCTGATTGGGGGAGGCGAACGGAATGAAGCAGAAGAACGTGCCAGGGACATTCTTGACATCATGGGACTTTCAGAGCGCCTGGAACATTTCCCTTCCATGTTGTCCGGGGGTGAACAGCAGCGGACGGCTATTGCCAGGGCGCTGATAAATGAGCCGCATCTGCTGCTGATGGACGAACCTACAGGCAACTTGGATCCCCGCAGCGGAAACACCGTAATGGACCACCTGGACAGCCTCAGAAAAAAAAGAAAATACAGCTGTATTGTTGCTACACACAATATGAAAATTGCCGCACGATGTGATAGAATCTTCCCCATGAGCGGAAACGGAGAGAATCATGCTGGAGAAATACTCAGATAAGGCCAGGCGAATCCTGTTCTTTGCAAGGAACAAGGCCGCCCAGTTTTCAAATCCATACATTGATACAGTCCATGTACTGCATGGAATCCTTATGGAAGAGGACGCCTATATGAGCCGTCTTTTTCGGCAGTTGAATCTGGACACGGTACAGATGCGTCGTTCCATTGATTCTCTGTGTCTGAAACTCGGCCGTTCCACTCACACTGGCGATATGCCCATGACAGATGCCGCGACAAAACTGCTTCAAATGGCAGTCAGAGAAGCCTTTACCCTTGGGGAAGAAAAAGTGGAAGTCCATCATATTTTCCTCGCAATGCTCTCTCAACATACATCCACTGCCGTTACCGCTCTACGGGAATCTGGAATAGGCAGCCTCATTGAGGCCAAGAATCAGGTCATCAACGACATTATGCTGGATAACGATGACGAATTAACTGAAGAAGAGTCATCCGAACAGCAGCTTCCCATACTTTCAAAATTCGGAAGGGATATCACAAAGATGGCCCAGAGAGGCCGATTTGACCGGTGTATCGGACGAGAACGGGAAATGGACAGAATCATTCACATCCTGACCCGGCGCCGGAAAAATAACCCCCTTCTCCTGGGAGAAGCCGGCGTAGGGAAAACAGCCATTGTTGAAGGCCTTGCCACCCGCATTGCCGGTGGCGATGTGCCTGAGCCGTTGAAAGAGCGCGTGATCTATGGTGTGGACATTTATAACATTGTGGCCGGCACAAAATACCGGGGACAGTTTGAAGAAAGGCTCCGTGACATTATCGAAGAAGCTGCCGCAAACGATGTAATTCTCTTTATCGACGAATTTCACTCTATCGTCGGTGCGGGCTCAGCGGAAGGATCACTGGATGCCGCCAATATTATGAAACCAGCCCTTGCCAGAAGCGAACTTCAGGTCATCGGTTCCTCCACTTACCGGGAGTTTTCCAAAACAATTGAAAAGGACAAATCCCTGATGCGACGGTTTCAGTCCATTTCCATCCAGCAGCCGACCCCGGAAGAAACACTCAATATTCTTAAGGGAATTAAAGACCGTTATGAAGATTTTCACTCCGTCAGGTTTGAGGAAAGTGCCCTGGAAGCAGCTGTCACCCTTTCGGAACGCTACATTACCGACCGCATGCAACCGGACAAAGCAATTGACCTGTTGGATGAAACCGGCGCAAGAGTGAAACTCAGACACATGGGACAAAACAATACTGCAAATGAACAGACTGTTCCGGATGGTGAAGAAGCGCCGCTGAAGGCTCTTTTCCCAATGATTGGCCCTGTTGATGAACCGAACGCAGAGGAACTTGAACCAGTAAAGGACCGTTCCACATGGCCGGTTGTTACTGTTGCAGATATTGAAGAGGCAGTTTCAATATGGACAGGGATCCCGGTTACAGCAGTTACAGAAAGTGAGAAAGAACGCCTTTTGAACCTGAAAGACTATCTTGTTTCCCGCGTTGTGGGACAGAACCGTGCGGTCAACTCCCTTGTTAAGGCGATCAAAAGAGCCCGGCTTGGAATGTCCAGTCCGGAACGGCCCACCGGTGTTTTCATGTTTCTGGGTCCGACGGGTGTTGGTAAAACTGAGCTCAGCAAACAGTTGGCAACCTATCTTTTCCGCTCCGAAAAGAACCTTGTCCG
>CBEUWV010000275.1:0-3118 GCA_965546895.1 uncultured bacterium | reverse complement strand
AGTTTAGTATGGAATTATAAAGGGGGGGTATTGAGATGAAAAAATTAACATTGATTTTAGTCACAGTTGCACTGATGAGTTCAACAAACATCTTTGCACAACGAACAACAGATATTAAAGGAGCAAAAGACTATCCTCTGGTATCAAGATTTGAAGGTTCAATAATCGAATTCTATAAAGTAACCAAGTGGGGCACCTATAAATTACCGGTATTTAAAGATGATACTAGCCACCCGAATTATAAGCACCCCCTTGTTTTAGAGGGTAAAATTATGCGCTGGCAATATTCAGTGTCTCCTGATAACAACCCTGCATATATTATGAAAAATTTTGAAACAGCATTTAAAAATAGCGATTATAAAATTTTATTAGAAGGAAAACCTGGAGAAGATTTTGATGAAGGACCGGCCAGTTTCCAGGGGGACTATTATGGTTCTCAGGAGCACTTAAATTTGGAAAAATTTGGATTTGCCTACAACCCCATCGGTAATCACAAGGCCATTATTGTGGCGAAAACTCACAAAGATAATAATGATATATATATCGTAGATGTGATCAGTGATTTCTCCAACACTTCCCTCATCACTCAGGATGTAATCGAAGTACAGGCAGCCGAAACAGGTAAGGTCACTGCTGTAAGCCTGGATAAGGATATTTCGGCAACGGGACATGTCGCTATTTACGATATTCATTTTGATACCGGAAAATCGGCTATAAAGCCTGAATCTGCCAATGCCTTGAAAAACATTGCTGACTACCTGAAAGCACATTCACATGAACAATTTTTAATCGTCGGCCACACAGACAATGTGGGTAATTTTGATGCCAATTTGAAATTATCAAAAAACAGGGCAGTTGCCGTGTTGAATGAGTTAGTTCAGAAATATGGAGTAAAGGAAGATCAGCTGAAAGCTTATGGTGACGGTCCTACCGCACCAGTTTCTACCAATACTACGGATGAAGGCCGAGCCAAAAACAGACGGGTCGAAATCGTCAAGAATTAACAGACGGTTGCATGTACATGGGATAGTTTGTCAGCATTTTTCTAACACTTTCACCTGCGCTGGGCAAAGAGAGACCGGAAAGGAGAGCGCCCCGCTTGAAAAAGCGGGGCATCATATGTGGTAAGACAGTTTTTCAGGTGAGCCTATGATACGAGGCTTTTTTCTTTTGGTGGGCCTGTCTTTGGTGAGCTTGTTTCCGGCTTTGCTTCCGGTTTTGTTTCAGACTTGCTTTCAGATTTTGTTTCCGACTTCTCTGTTTTCTTCACAGAATCTGCGGAAACAGTATCAGTTGCATGGGACGATTTTTTATAGTCTGTCTCATAAAATCCGCTTCCCTTGAACTGAAAAGCGGGCGAGCTGATTTTTTTGTGATACGCTCCACCGCACTTCGGGCAGCGTGTCAATACCGGATCGCTGACCCGCTGAAGAACTTCTTCTTCGTGTCCACAATCACTGCACTGATATTCATAAATTGGCATATCATCCTCCCACAAACGACTATCGTAGTCCCGTGAATTCGCGTTGTCAAGACTCGAATTCAATAAATTAGATGTCAGGCAAACAGAATGGTTACAGTTCCAGTCGGGCCTGTATCTTCATTTGACGGGCCAGCCACCAGGCAGACATTCCACTGGCGAAAACAAAAGACAGCGCACTGAGACCAAACAGACCGGCAAGTCCCCACAGCTTAGCTCCCAGCACCGCGCCGGGGATCAACAGGGCAAACATCTGGATTACCGAAAGAGCCATGGCATCCCACGCCCGTTTCAACACATTCAAAACAGCATTTGAAAGGCCGAATACACCCCGAAATCCGTACACGATGGGAACGATCCGCAGATATAAGACGATGGTTTTGACAACCTCAGTATCCTGGCTGAACATATGGGCAATGGGTCTTGCCGTTATAAACAATACAACTGCTGAGAATGCACCCCATCCCAATGAGAATAATTGAGACCTGCGAATGGCTCCCCGTACCCTGTGAAGAAGTCCGGCACCGAGGTTCTGACCGACAAAAGGACTTAAGACCGTTGCCAGAGAAATCAGAACCATCAATGCAAGGGTTTCTACCCGGGTGCATACACCATATCCCGCCACCGCCTCCGGACCGAACCGCGCCACGATACCCGTCACCACAGCTACGCCGAGGGGCCGGATCAGGTTGGACCCGGCCGCGGGGATTGAGAGGTTCAGTATGGACTTCCAGGACTGTACCATTGCCGGAAAACCTGGCCAGTCAAACGACAGCATACGATGGCGCTTCTGAAGAACAAAGAGCATCAGCACAAGGGTCAATGCCCGAGCCACAACCGTTGCAGCAGCCGCCCCGGCCAAACCCCACCGGGGGAATGGGCCGATGCCGAAAATCAGAAGGGGGTCCATTCCCAGATTTACAAAAACAGAAAACATCATGATTATGCTGGGAAACTTCATGTCGCCGGTGGCCCGGATGGCGTTGTTTCCCACCATGGGAATGACCAGAAACATCATTCCGGGATACCAGATCAGCATGTAGATCCGGATCAGCTTTAATATTTCCGGGGAAGCACCCAGCATCCTGAAAATCGGATTAATGGTCAGAAGCCCCACCACCACGAAGAGAAGAACGACTCCCAATGCCAGGGTAAGGGAATCTGTTGTTAATCTGCGCACCCCTTCCTGATTCCCCTCTCCGATGGCACGGGAAACCAGGGCAGAGGTTCCGATTCCCAGTCCGATCGCAATGGCACCGATAATCATGACCACCGGAAAAATAAATCCCATGGCGGCCAGTTCATTTGTGCCAAGTTTTGCCACAAACCAGGTGTCCACCAGGTTAAAGGCAATGGTGGCAAAAAATCCGAAAATCATGTACGTGGTGAGCCGGGCAAGGGTCCAGCCGATCGGCCCGGTTGTAAGTTCAGCTTTCATGCCAGTTCCTGATTCCCAGTCTGTTTTGTTTACCTCTCAGCGCCGAAAGATGCTGATCTTCGTCCTGCTTACCTTCCATTCCCGCGATTATAGCGTATTTAATCAGTGGCAGGAGTAAGAAAGTGCGAGGCGGAAGGGAATGACGGGGAAAAAAGTTTAAGTTTAAGTCTGAGTTTGAGTTAAGAATGGGAATTGGCAGC
>CBEUWV010000274.1:0-3121 GCA_965546895.1 uncultured bacterium | reverse complement strand
AACTCTACGGACACCGATAATTTTTCTCACTTTCTGAACAACATCAAAAGATGTGATTCCCGCTGGTTTATCTATCAAATATATTTGATTTTTCATTCTCTGCCTTAAGATTCTTTATAATCTCGGATATCAGTTCTTCCACCCTGCCCTTTCCCACAAAACCTGCTGCGGCCCGGTGCCCGCCGCCACCCATTTTCATTGCCGTATCATTAACAGACCACTCCCCTTTGCTGCGCAGGGAAACTTTGAAAACTGATGGCGAAACCTCCATAACAAAGACCCCGGCTTGAACGCCTCTGATTCCCCTGGGATAACTGGAAAAATTGTCCGTGTCTGCGGGAACACAACCATGTTTCTCCAAATCATCCAGTCGTATGATGCCAGTTGCGATATTGCCGGTGGCATCCACATGAATCCGGGAAAGAAAGTGTCCCAACAGACGCACCCTCTCAAGTCTATTTTCCTGGTAGACCAACGCGCACACTTTACCGGCATTCGCCCCGCTATCTACAAGAAACGCAGCTGCAGAGAGTGCTTTTGAGGATGTATTCCCATAGGAAAATCCCCCTGTGTCTGTATGGATTGCCACAAATAGTGAATCTGCTACTTCTACTGAGATTTCAGACGGAAACTGGGATTGAAAGAAGCCGGCAACCATCTCTCCAATGCTGGAGGCTTCGCTGTCTACAATATTGATTGATCCGTAGTGGGTGTTGTCCGGGTGATGGTCCAGATTTATAGTTCTTCCAAAGTTCGAAAGAGAAATACCCGATCGTCCCAGGGTGCCACATTCCAGCAATAGAAGGACTCTACCACCGCAATCATATGATTCAGATACCTCAACCTCACTCATACCGGGAAGAAACCGATAATTTTCCGGAACCGGATCGCAGGTCAGAAGAGTCGCTTTTCCGCCCAGTAATGCAATAAGTCTGTAGAAAGCCCCCATGGTCCCAAGGCAGTCCCCATCCGCATTGCGATGCCCTGCAACCACGATTTCATGTTGAGTCCTGAGAATTTCCGCTAATGACTGAAAGCCGATTTCCAAATCAGCATTTTGATTATTCTTCATGGGGGGGCTGTCCATAACTCATCTCCAGCATTTCATCGTACGCAAACCGCAATTCAGGGACATACCGAAGACGCAAATGCTGGCCAATTTCTTTCCTCAGGGTGCCTTTCAATTCTTCCAGAAGCTCTGCAGTCTCCTCCCGCGTTTCAGCTTCTCCAAGTCGAGTGTAGTACACCGTTGCAACTCTGAAATCAGCATTCAATTCCACGTGCGTTATGGTAATGAACCCCAACCTCGGATCCTTTACTGAACGCAGCAGTTTCATTGATATCAGGAAACGTATCTGGTCCGCTATCCGATGTGCCGTCTTGTCATGTTTTTTCATGCCAGTTCTTCCCGTGTAATACGGCTTATCAGGAGCCTTCCGTCTTCATCCAGCATATTTTCAATATGGTCCAGGGTCTGGCCACAATATGTCGATGAAGGGCCAAGAGTAACAAAACCAAGCAGCGTTTTTTGCCACTTGTCCTGAAAATCAAGCTCAGAAACCGCAACATTTAATCGGTTCCGAGTCCTGTCCTTAATGCTCTTCAAAACCATTCTCTTTTCTTTCAATGACCGACATTCTGGAATTATTGCCCAAGTCAGCATCTGCCAGACAGCCATCAGTCCAGGGTGGCGGCGGTCTCCTTTTTTATGTAAATCTCGATTTCGTCGCCTTCTCGTATATCTTTCATGTTCTCAATGCTGATACCGCACTCGAATCCCTGTTTTACTTCACTGGCATCGTCCTTGAACCGCTTCAGTGAGCCGAGACGCCCTTCCCGAATCATGACATTGTCCCGGTACACCCGTGCCAGCCCTTTCCGGGTAACCATTCCATCCGTCACATAACAACCGGCAATGAATCCGATTTTGGGGACTTTGAACACCTGCCTGACTTCAGCATGGCCAATCACTTCTTCTGTCACTTCAGGTTCCAGCATTCCCAGCATTGCGGAACGGATTTCATTCGTTAATTCATAGATAATATTGTGAGTACGAATTTCAATCCCTTCCTGCTGAGCCAGCGCAACTGTCTTTTTGTCGGCCCGTACATGGAAACCAAGCACAATTGCGTTGGATGCTGCAGCCAACAGCACATCGTTCTCACTGATTGCACCCACGCCTTTGTGAATGACGTTTAATTTAACTTTTCGCGTCGTCAATTTATTCAGCATCGCTTCAATAGTCTCTACAGAGCCCTGGACATCACATTTTAGAATAATCGGCAGTTCTTTCACTCCTTCATCTTCCACTCTTCGGAACAGCTCATCCAGACTCAGTTTTTTTGCCGGTTCAGATCTGTTCAATTCCTCAGAATGCAGCTGCTTTGCCTGGGCAATTTCACGGGCCAAAGATTCATCCGGTACAACATAAAATTTGTCTCCAGCCATCGGTACTTCATTAAATCCAAGGATTTCAACCGGGTCGGATGGACCGGCTTCGCTTAATTGGGTACCGTGTTCGTTGAACATGGCTCGGACCTTCCCTGACGTCACACCCCAGGGGAAGGTTTCTCCAACTCGTAATGTTCCATTCTGAACCAGCACAGTAGCCACAGGTCCTTTACCTTTATCCACACGGGCCTCAATAATTGACCCCCTTGCTGCAGCTGTCGGGTCTGCTTTCAGGTCCAGCATCTCAGCGACGAGAGAAATATAATCAATCAGTTCATCAATGCCCTTCCCGGTCTTAGCAGAAACTTCAACTCCAATCACCTCCCCGCCGTATTCCTCTACCACAAGGTCATGTTCCAGCAGTTGCTGTTTCACCCGGTCTGGATTTGCTTCCGGTTTGTCCACCTTATTCACAGCTACGATGATTGACACTCCAGCGGCCTTCGAGTGGTTAATTGCTTCAATTGTCTGTGGCTTTAAGCCTTCTTCTGCCGCCACGACCAGAATCACGATGTCTGTCACATCAGCTCCTCTGGCGCGCATCATGGTGAAGGCCTCATGGCCCGGTGTGTCCAGAAAAGTAATGCGCTTATCGCCCGCCTGAATCTGGTATGCCCCGATATGCTGGGTAATTCCACCGGCTTCACCAGCCACCACGTTGGCCTTACGA
>CBEUWV010000273.1:0-3141 GCA_965546895.1 uncultured bacterium | reverse complement strand
GAGGCCCTCTATTCAAGCATCCTTTCCTCTATCCAGTTGTCAAAGACCCAAAAAACCCCTTCAATAGGGATACATAATTTAAATCACCTGTCGGCTTTTGTCAACCCTAATTTTGATTCCGGGCCAATAAAATTATCAGCTTAATTTATTTTCAATCAATTAAAGGTGCTTCGCGTTACTAGCTGAACCGTCAAACGACAAGGATGGATTCTACTGACTGTTGTTCCGGGTGTCAACCTTTTTTTTAAAAAAACATCCATTTTTATCAAATTTTCACCCAAAAAGCATGTAACACCCCTGAATATAAAGGTTTCCGCTTGAGTTTCTTCTTTTCTTTCTTCATAATCAGTTCGAGGGAGCAATACCATGGATAAAAAATTCCGAAACGATATGAAGAAGATGATGAAGCATCGCTTTCAGGATTCACCGGAAAAGAGAGTATTGAACAGCTATGATGCCATGAACCGGATGGTCCTCCCGGGTGCGGTCGCCGAGCCACTGACAGAAGAAGAGATTGTCTCTATAATAACGTTATGCAAAAAATTCAATGTACCCATTGTTCCCCGGGGAGCCGGATGCGGCTTTTCCGGCGGTGCCCTTGCGGTTACCGGGGGCCTCATTCTGAACACTTCCGGGATGAACAACATCACAATCGACAGGGAAAACCTGGTAGCTGAAGTGGGGCCCGGAGCCGTCACCTTCGACATTCATCGGGCAGCGGAAGCCGTAAACCTGTTTTATCCGCCGGACCCTGCGAGCATGGAGGTCAGTACCATCGGCGGCAATATTGCAGAAAATGCCGGCGGACCGCGAGCGGCCAAGTATGGCGTGACCCGGGACTATGTCCTCGCGCTGCGGGTTGCATTAATGGATGGTTCCATTGCCACATTTGGCAAGCCACTGAGAAAGGATGTGGCTGGGTATAATCTGACTCCGCTCTTTGTAGGAAGTGAGGGGACATTTGGAATCATCACCCGGGCATGGCTGAAACTGCTGCCGAAACCGGAAGCAACACTGAGCTCAATGCTATCGTTTGACACCGCTCTTTCCGCCAGCCGGGCCATCTCATCCATCGTCGCGTCCGGGCTGAACCCGTCCCGGCTGGAAATCATGGACAGTTTCTGCATCCAATCATTGAAAGAGGCGGGGCATCCGATTGACGGAAGCCCCGGGGCCATCCTCATGGTGGAAGTGGACGGTCCGGCGGCTGTTCTTCCGGAACAGCTGGACCGCATTCGTGAAGTTGCCTCCAAACACAATCTGCTTACTTTTCACCGGGCACAAAATGAAGACGAAAACGAGAGTATCTGGGAATTACGCAAATCCCTGTCTCCGATTATCAATACTTTCGGAGATACCAAGATGAACGAAGATGTTGTGGTACCCCGATCCCGTATTCCGGACCTCTTTTCCTTTGTGGAATCACTCCGCACTGAAACCGGATTGACCATTGTCTGCTTCGGCCACGCCGGAGACGGAAACATCCATGTCAATGTCATGTTCAATGCAGACACTCCCGGCATTGACGAAAAGGTGGAGACGACCCTGCACAGGTTGTTTGCGAGAGTCGTGGAAATGGGTGGTTCGATTTCGGGTGAGCATGGGATCGGAATTGCCAAACAGCGCTTCATGCGTCATCAATTTTCAGAAGCACAGTTGACACTGATGCGCAACATCAAGGAGCTGTTCGACCCGATGAACCTGCTGAACCCCGGGAAGATCCTCCCGGAAGAGGAGGTTGAAGAATGATTCCTGGAGTAGATATTGTTTCCGTCGCGAGGATTGAAAAGGCGCTCTCCCGCTTCGGCGAACAGTTTGTGGCCCGAATCCTGACACCGGAGGAAGATGCGCTGTATCGAAAGAGAAAAGACAGTGTTCAGTTCCTCGCCGGACGGTTTGCGGCAAAAGAGGCCATTTACAAAGCCGCCGGCATCCGGGACCTGACCTGGCAGCGAGTGAACGTATTGCCGGAACAGAAAAAACCGGTAGTCCGGATCGACGGACATCTTCGTCAGGACATCCAGGTCTCCATCTCCCATGAAAAAGAATACGCTGTTGCGTTGGCATTACGCACTGCTTCTGAAGGGGCAGAATCAGGCAAATCAAGGAGGAAGCCCATATGAAACAGATACTTCCGATGGCATGCGCGCTGATGCTTTCCTGGCTGGAAGCCGGTTTTACGGTTTCCCCTCCAGAACCCGCAGATATGATTCTGTTGAACGGAAACATCATCACATTGACTCAGCAGAAAGGTCAGTTTTCAGCCCTCTCGATCCGGGATGGCCGGATTCTCGCACTGTTGACAGACAGTGAAGCCAGGGTCTTTGTCGGACCGAAAACCAAAGTTGTCGATCTGAAAGGCGCTACCGTTCTTCCCGGACTGGTGGATGCACACTGCCACCTCCTGGGTCTTGGGATAGCCCTTGCCAATGTGGATCTGGTTGGGACCACATCTTATGCCGAAGTGATCGAGCTGGTGAAGAAACGGGCGGAAAAAACACCAAAGGGCCAGTGGATCCTGGGGCGGGGCTGGGATCAGAATGACTGGCAGAACCAGCATTTCCCCAACCATAAGGCCTTAAGCGAGGCCGTGCCGGACCATCCGGTCTGGCTGACCCGGATTGACGGTCACGCCGCCCTTGCAAACAGCATGGCAATGGGGAGGGCGGCCATTACAAGTAAAACAAAAGACCCGAAAGGGGGTCGTATCGTCCGGGACAACAAGGGGCTTCCAACTGGAGTGTTCGTGGACAACGGGGAAGATTTGATTTCCCGGGTCATCCCGCCGCTGAACTCGGATCAGCGTAGAAAACTCCTGGAATCCGCCGCCCGGGCCTGCCTCAAGGTGGGATTGACCGGTGTCCATGACATGGGAATTCCACCGGAACAGATTGCGGACTATGAAGCACTGGCAGATGCGGACCGTCTGGGGCTTCGGGTTTATGCCATGATCAATCCGCCTGAATCTATTGAAAACGCCGTTGGCTATCTCCGGAAACACCGGGTGGAAGGATACAGGGACGGGATATTCACGCTACGGGGCCTCAAGCTTTATATGGACGGCGCACTGGGATCCCGGGGAGCGGCACTGCTGGCGGATTACAGCGACGATCCCGGCAACCGGGGACTGCTGGTCACACC
>CBEUWV010000272.1:0-3147 GCA_965546895.1 uncultured bacterium | reverse complement strand
GGTGATGCTGGCTGTTCCTTTTTCCGTGAAATATACCATCCTTTCCCCGGTAAAATTATTGGTTGCCATGTGTCCATGAACGTTTCCTTCAGCTACAACGCGTTTCTCTTTCTTGTAAATGGTGATCAGGTCAGCATGAATCGTGATCTTCTGTGATTGTACTGTGGCAGAGCCCACCAGTGAGACGACTTCTTTCTTTGTGTCAGAATGGACCTCGTCAGCTGTCATATTCAAAGTATCTGCAACTCCATTTACGAAAGGAATGCCAATGCAGATAATCAGCAGCAACAGTCGTTTCATTACCTGATCTCCGTTCTTTTCAACTTATAGGGAAATCTGAAGGCAAGGGGTTTCCCACCAACAGACATGGCGTCCAGTTTGATGACGCATTCTTTTCCCTTCTCTTTGAAATTGCGAAAAATAAGGTAAGCGTCCTTTTCCACTCCGTTCCTGATAGGAGAGCAGAAATCAAGCAGGTTATTCTCGAGAAGAGACTTGAATTCGGATTCCTGATACATCTTCCCCAGCATCCGGTAGAGTTCATCATAATTCAAGGGTTTACGGAACTCCCGGCGGTCGTTGAGGGCGGAAAAGAAAATCGGATTCACCTCAAGTGGTTGACCCGAGCGATTGCGAATTGTAATGCGAAAATAGAAAAAGTAAATATCCGGTTCCGCCTGGAAAATCTCAAACTTATTAGCGAAATCCGGTTTATGGACCTGCTCCAATGAAACCGTAACGCCCTTGGATGAAATGATTACCCGCTTTCCCAGCGTAAACGATAGCGGAGTGCTGACCGGCTGAAATTCATAAGTATAGCGATGCTCACGGGCCATCCCCGGCGCCGCGACAATAAAAAACAGGGCCAGAAAGGTTAAGACCGCTCTTTTCATCAGGTATTGCTCCTTTCCACAAGGGCGTTAATGTGTTCATCCTTCCCCAGCACTGTCATAATGTGATGGGATTCAATTACAGTGTCAATGTAAGGCAGAATTATGATCTCATCCGGATTCTCTCTATTTTTCAGCGCGATCACATAAATGTGGTACATCTTCCGTAAATCCAGTTCAATCATATTCTTGCCGATAAACTCCGGCAGCGGCTCAATGTCCTTGATACTGTAATCCGCGGACAGGGACAGAATATCAGCCATATTCTTGTTGATCAGGTTGCGGCCGGTTCTCTCAGCCATATCCCGTTCGGGAAACACAGTTTCATGAGCTCCGATTGCACGGAGAATCTCCGCGTGATCATCATTGACCGCCTTCACAATAATCTTACGGATTCCCAGTTGGGTCAGATGAAGGACACAGAGGATACTGGGTTCGATACTTTCACCGATGCTGACCACAGCGGCATCCACATTCTTGGGAACGACGGTTTCCAGGACCTCCTTGTCCCTGACATCACCCACAAAAGCCTGCGTCACCTTGTCACTGATGGCATTTACCCTGGTTTGATGAAGATCCACAGCGACCACCTGGACCCCGTTTTTGGACAGATATTCTGCCAGATGTGAGCCAAATTGTCCCAGTCCGATAATGCAAATTGATTTCATGACAACTCCTAAGCTTATCCTATCATAATCTTTTCTTCGGGATACCCGATAATCACCTTGGCTGGACCGGTGTATAGCAGGGCTGTAACCACTGCCAGCGGGCCGACACGACCGATAAACATATCCAGAATAATGACGATCCGTCCGATGAAAGAAAGATGGGGCGTAACACCGGCAGAAAGTCCCACAGTACCCATGGCGGACACCACCTCAAAAAGAAGATCTTGAAACGCGGTGGGATCTATGGCAAAAATCAGAGACTCTGTGTACAAAAGCACTGCAAAGGAAAGCAGAATCCAGATAGCAGCCAGCCCGATAACCGCCTTGATCTTTCGAATCGTGTCTGCAGAAATCTTCCGCTTGAAAAACCGCTTCCGTGAAGCGCCGAACAGCCAATCCTTCCACACCACAATCATCCCTGAAAAAGTTGTTGTCTTAATACCGCCGGCGCAAGACCCGGGTGATCCTCCGATGAACATCAACAGAATCATCACCATCATAATTGAATGGGGAAGGGCACCGAATTGAACGGAATTAAATCCTGCCGTTCGGGACGTAACAGATTGAAACAACGCGTCCAGGAGGGAAAGATTCGCGTCTCCCAACCGGATAAAAAACGCACCACCCAAAATCAGGGCGATCGTCGTCAACAACACGGTTTTTGTGTGAAGGGACCAGTGCCCGACCTGGCCCGGCGTCTTCAGGTGGCTTCGAATCTCCAGCATCACGGGATAGCCGATGCCCCCGAAAATAATAAGTAGCATAATCGTTCCCATCACCGGAATCGAGGTGTGAAAACGGATTACAGAGTCCGCGTTCAATGAAAATCCGGCATTGCAGAACGCCGAAACCGAATGGAAAACAGCATTAAACAGGCGGCCTCCCGGTGCCGGGTCCGTCATGGAAAAAAACAAAACCGCCGCCCCGGCAGCTTCAATCACCGCGGTTGTGGACAAAATAAAGATCAACAGGCGCTTCAGGGAAAGCGTTTCTGTCCGTGCAAGGAAAGTGTCCCGTAGTGTTAACTGATGTTGTACGGAAACCTTGCGGCGGCTCAACCAGGCAAACAAAGCCGTAAACGTCATGATTCCGAGGCCCCCGGCCTGAATCAGAATCATAATGATCACCTGCCCGAAGCGGGAAAAATGCGTACCGGTATCCACCACAATCAGCCCGGTCACACAGACAGCGGAGGTGGACGTAAAAAGGGCGGTGAGAAAGTTCGTGGATTGCCCGGAAGCTGAGGCTATGGGCAGTGTTAACAACAACGCCCCCACAAAAATAGCCGCCGCGAAACTGGAAAGTAATGCCGTTTCCGGCCGCTCCCGCCACAGCCGAAACCGGAAAATGAACTGCTCAATTTTCATAACGGCCCCATTTTAGCATAGCGCTGCGTCGGCAGCGCAGTGATTTGTGATTCGTGACTTGTGATTAGTTAAGAGAAAAGAAAAGGCAGGGAAGAGCGAGATTTTCTCGCAAAGGCGCAAAGCGCGCAAAGTTCGAGAACCGAAAAAGTTTAAGTCTAAGTTTGAGTTTAAGCTCTGAAAAGAGAAGCAGAGAACAGGAATTCTCGGCTTTCCCAACCATCC
>CBEUWV010000271.1:0-3150 GCA_965546895.1 uncultured bacterium | reverse complement strand
AAGCCGGAAATGGTTTCGATTTCGTTTTCGATATATCGGGCAGATCGTTCGATGGTTTCGTCATCATGGGCATTGCTGTTTGTGCAGACCATGTCAAACATCAGGGGAACCTTCAATGCGTAATCCCGGCCGTCCTGAATGGATCGCACCTGCAGCACAGTTCCGAACCCACCTTTCCCCAGGGGCTGTAGAATTTCGTAGCCTGCGCCGTCCACCATGATTTCATGGGTATTGACCCGGTAATTCGAGCTGATGGCACCTTCTTTTTCCAGTACAACTTCGTTCACTTTCTCTGAACCGCAATAGATGCAGTGATCTGCCCGGCTACTCAGCAGCCGAAGGCATTTGCGGCATTGTTTCATTGGTCACCTCCCGAATGTGCCGGTGTGCCGAAGCACTTCTCGACGTAAAGAACGGTGCTTCCCACCATAAGGAAACTGCCTCCCATTAACTGGGCCCTGGCAGTGCCAAGTGGAATATTATTTAACGAGGTCAAGTGGCTGGGCATCCGTCCCTCCACACCGTCCCTGTAATAAACTGTAGAACCTTCCTTGAGAATATGACCGTGTTGGCGGGACATCCAATGGTCGTCGGGGAAAGAAAGCGTCGTTTTGTCTGTGCTCCGGCCAACAATAATATCGAAATCACAAGCCTCGATATCGATATACAGTTGATTATCAATTAGTTGAATTCCTTCACCGTTGCCGGATAGGGAAATTTCCTGTCTGGGGTCCGGTGTGAGCCGGATAGTCCGATACGGAGCCTTGCAATGGGGGCACACATGATCCGGTGCAGTGGAACTTTCTCCACATGCCAGACAGACATACGCTGCTTCGTTGAAAACCACTATAGAACTGTCGGAAATCATCGTCACATCACAGGAATTCAATTCCACCTGCTGCAGCAGCTCGTGTATTTCCGGTCGCTTATCCGGGCTGAAGGTCGTGGCCAGTCGCACAAATCTGGAAAACGGCTCCGGCATGGCATTGATCCATTCTTCAAATTCGGGAACGGTCCCGTCTTTGAGATAGGCTTTGTAGCTCTCATCCGTAAACGGGTGTTTCCCGGCGAGAAAAACGCCGATGGTCATGCCCAGACTATACACATCGTGTCTTTTCTTTACTTGTTTCATTCTCAGCGCGAGGTTTTCCGGGCTGATATCCACCAGGTGGCGGCAGGCGCTCTGGCATGCGGGAAGACCTTGGTACTTTGGAAACATGGCTACAATTTCCGGGGGTGAAAAAAATCGTGTACCTCCGGGCAGGATGTTACTCTTGCTATCCCACCAAGAGGAAATACCAAAATCAATTAATACCGGGATATTATTCCGTACCCGGATATTTTCCGGTTTGATATCCCGGTGGACCACATCAATCTTATGAAGCTGGGAAATCCCGTGGACCAGTCGATTGATAAAATCCATATCTTTTGTTCGCTGAAAATACTCTGTGCCGCTTTCCGGCAGGTATTCCATCACAAAAGCGTTCTCGTGGAGCAGAACATCAATGATTTCCACCAGGTATTCCAGTTGAAAATCCCGCCGGAGCTCTTCTATTTTCAGTGCTTCCTGGGCAAACCGTTTCTGAATTTCCTGATTGCTTATATTGGATGCGAGTTGTTTACATGCGAACTGCTTTTGGTCCCGCTCAACCAGATAAACCGAACCGAACCCGCCGGACCCGATTTTGTCCAGCACCCGGTATTGCCCAATGGCGTAAGGCATTGCCATAAAAGCTCCTTCACAGGGGAGAAAAGTCTTACCGCTTTCCCTCCAGTGTATGAATTTGTGAAGCTAGTTTACCACTTTTCAATCAGATGGCAAGGTTCAAACGCAGGAGATCTGCCAGTAAAACCATGCAAAAGCTTAGTGAAGAATTCCCTTGAAGACGGGTACGGTTTGTGACTTATCTACTTCAGCTCATGCCCGCCCTCACCCTGTACACCGGCAGGGCTCTGTGGTAGAGTCTGGGATGAAGGCGCAGGCATGTGGCCTGGCTCAAAATGAACTTCAAGACAGCTATGAGAGTGAAATATGAGACCTTTTAGAATGGGTTTGGCTCTGGGTGGCGGCGCGGCCCGTGGTTATGCCCACCTCGGTATTCTGAAAACAATGGAATCCAACAATATTCCAATCGACTGCATTACCGGCACCTCAATGGGGGCGGTGATGGGTGGACTGTATGCATGGTTTGGTAATATCAGGGAAACGGTGGATCATATGCGCCGTTTTCTGTCCAACAGTGAGGTGGTAAATCTTGCGGTGTACCGGCGGATTATTGAATCTGAAAAGAAACAGGCGAATATTGTAGACAATCTGACGGCGTTTGTCCGAAAGGGAATTTTGTACGGAAAGGCGCTGACCTCCAAATCGGTGGTGGATCCGGAAATTTTCTATCAAGCTTTCCAGGCGCTGATTCCGGATGTGGAGATTCGGGACACCCGGATTCCCTTTGGCGCCATCACGTCAAACATTGTTACGGGAGAAGAGTTGATGATTACCGGCGGTTCACTGCGGACAGCATTAATGGCATCCAGTGCGATTCCGGGAATTTATCCACCGGTGGAAAGGGGAGAAATGATTCTTATTGACGGCGGCTGGACCAACAAAATCCCGGTGGACCCATGCGTCCAGCTTGGAGCAACAAAGGTAATTGCATCCTGCGTTTCCCGGGAGATGGAAGATACCCGTGACTTTGATAAAGGCATGGAAATTATCGCCCGCTCCAACGCAGTATCCACCAATCGGCTGGGTGAATTGCAGAAACGGGGCGCGGCGCTGGTGCTGGAACCTTCGGTGTCGGACATTCACTGGGCGGATTTCAGCCGTTTTGATGACAGCATGGAGGCTGGATTTCTCTGCGCCGAGGAAAATCTGGAAGAAATTATAAAAGTGGCAGCGAGGGCTAAATGGCAAAGATGGATAAAATCGAAGAAAAAATTTATCAGGGAAATCACCCTTTAACAGAAGACGAAGCACTTTTTCTGCTTGAAAAAGGCGATATGCTGACAATCGGAGCGCTGGCTGACCATATCCGGTGGCAGCTTCATCCGGAAAGGGAAGTTTCCTTTGTTGTGGATCGCAATATCAATTACACCGACGGCTGTATTACCGGCTGCGGGTTCTGTGGATTTCACAAAGAACCGAAAGAT
>CBEUWV010000270.1:0-3158 GCA_965546895.1 uncultured bacterium | reverse complement strand
TCCGGATGTCCGACAATGAACTGGTCCACCGGCAGGTTGGATGCAATGAGGACGGATACGGCATCTCCCTCTTTTCTGCCGGCACGGCCGGATTGTTGTAGAGTACTGGCGATGGTCCCGGGGTAACCGGCCAGGACACTGCCCTGGAGTGTACCAATGTCAATTCCCAATTCCAGGGCATTGGTGGAGAGAATGAACTTCAGTTGTCCGCTTCGCACCGCTCTTTCAATTTTTCTTCTTTCACCGGGAAGGTAACCACCCCGGTAGCCGGTGATACTGTTTTTCTTTGTGACCGGTGCCCGGTCCTTCAGGTACTTGGTCAACACTTCAACCGCAAGCCTTGTACGGGCAAATCCGATAGCAGAAACATCATGTTGAATAAATTTCAACATAAATTGAACTGCCGTTTCGATGTAGCTTTTTCGGATTCCCAGATCCTGATTTACAATTGGCGGATTAACGAGAAAAAAATGCTTTGCGGAAGAAGGCGCTCCGGTCTCCTCAATCAATGTGAATTTTTCTTCGCAAAGGTCTTCCGCCAGATTCAGAGGATTTGCAATGGTCGCCGAACAGCATATAAAAACAGGGTTCGCTCCGTAGAACCGGCAGATTCGCTTCAACCTTCGGATCACATTGGCAAAATGACTGCCAAACACGCCGGTATAGGTATGCATTTCATCAATTACAATGTATTTCAAAGATTCCAGAGCCTGTTTCCACTTGGGATGGTGGGGGAGAATGGCCTGATGAATCATGTCCGGATTCGTGATCAGTACCTGGGCCTTTTTCCGGATGGCTCCCCGGGTATCTGAAGGAGTATCTCCATCATAAACATCACATTTTATATGGACTTTTGCGGCTTCGGAGAGATCCAGCAATCCGGCCATCTGGTCCCTTGAAAGCGCCTTGGTCGGGAAAAGAAAGGCTGCTCTGGCTTTCGGGTCTGCTGCAATCCGGTTTAGAACGGGCAAATTGTAACAGAGCGTTTTTCCGGAGGCTGTGGGTGTTACTACAATTACATTTTTGCCGGATTCTGCAAGAGAAAAGGCTTCGGCCTGATGACTGTAAAGGGAATTGATGCCCAATGATGAAAGCCCCTCCACAATTTCCGGTCTTAGCTCTGCCGGCATCGGGGCCATCCTGGCTGTTCTGGCGGGTATCAGCTGGTAATGGGCCAGCCAGGGGTGTTTCTTCAGGTCTTCTATGAGCCTTGAAAGGGCTGGATCTGACATTTGTAGTGCCGATCAGAAATTCACGCCGACTTTGTAGCGGAAATGACAACTGATGCAGGTGCTCCTCAGTTTGTCAAAATGGTACTTTGCCCGTTTCGGCTGATTGTCGTTGACGCTTTCTTCCAGGAAATTGAGTATATGCTGCATGTCCCGGAGTTTTTCCTGATAAATTTCCGGATTTCTGGACGGAAGCTTGTTCAGGAGAAAATCCGTTTCTGCCTGGATTCGGGTCACAGACTCGGTGACAGCTTCAGGTGTACCGCCCTTACCTTTTACCCATTGCTGAATAATTTCATAGTGCTTTTTCATTTTCAACATGGACAACTTGGTATCATATCGGGTGGGCTTGTCAAAGTACATCCGACCGCCCAGACACCCTACCAGGAAAAATGTAAGCAAGAACAGCGAAACCGTTTTGACATTCATTGTTGCCTCCCTTTCAGCAATTGAACGGTTGTAACAACCGTCTCCAGAAGATTCCTGGAATCTGCCTTCCCTTTACCGGCAATATCAAAGGCAGTCCCGTGACTTACTGAGGACCGGATGAAAGGAAGACCCAACGTAATGTTAACACATTTCTCAGGATAGAGCGTCTTGATCGGGGTAAGCCCCTGGTCGTGATACATGGCATACACCAGCACGCTGCCATCCCCTGGGATGTGCGAAAAGAGAGTATCGGCCGGAAACGGACCGGATATTTTCATACCTTCTCCGGAGAGTACTTTCACTGCATCCCGAATCACAAAATCTTCGGTCCCGATGCGCCCATCCTCCCCGGCATGGGGATTTAGGCCACAAACTCTTATTTCGAATGGCTTTTGAACCAGGTGATGGTACTGTGAGTGCGCAAATCTGATCCGCTCCAGAATTTTTGAACGGGTAATGCTGGCTGGAACTTCCGCCAATGGAACATGAATGGTGTGAAGAACCACGGAAAAGGCCGGGGAATAAAACAGCATCATGGTTCGGGAGACATCGGCCAGATCCCGAAGCATCTCTGTATGGCCCGGATAGGAGATCCCCGCCATTTCCCAGGCTTTCTTGGAGATGGGTGCTGTCACTAAGCCGGCACATCTACCGGACTGACAGTCTGAAACCGCTATTTTGACAGCTTCGGCCGCGTATTTGCCATTTGTGGCAGAAAGTCTCCCTGGACACAGTTCCCAGTCCATCTCAATGGAACGGAATTCAACCGTTTCCAGACCGCGATCCTGGCAGAATCCCGCTTTTTCAAGGAGAAGACGGGAAGCATAGACAACTGGCTGACAGTATTTCTGGATTTCGGGCAATGCTTTGCAGATTATTTCAGGACCAATACCGGAGGCATCACCGGGGGTAATGGCCAGAACGGGCTTTTTTTTCATAGTTTTCAGAGATAAACTCAGTCTTTTTCTGGACCGGCTTTCGTAGCTGAAACCCTTTTCTCTTTCGGCTCTACACTTGCCTGTCGACGGGTTCGGCGCCGGGCCGAACGGGCTTCCTCTTCCTGTTTATACATGTATTTTATTCTGGCCTTCATAATAAGCAGATTCGGCTCTTTCACTCGGTTCACTTTAAGGCAGTTCTTGTCATACCATTCAATGATACCGCGAATTTCTTCCCCATCTTCCATGATAATAACAACAACGGTCCTGCTGGTCATCTGCTTCAAATAGTAGAAGTTCTCAGCGTATGTTTGTTCCGGTGGGGCCTGTTTTCTCCTGGCTGTGGTCAGCAGAGGGTGGGACAGAAGCGGCTGATCCGCCCCTCCGCCGGGAGCGCCCTGTCTGCCATGTTCTATCTGGTGCCGTGGCCTGCTCTCTGCATCACCCATCTTTGCCTTGACATCCTTGAGATTTGGACGGATAAGCTTCCTGTTGGACATGAACCTGACTCCTTAGTAGATTGCGTTGAATCGCCTGTTTGCCCATATTATAACGAAAAAGG
>CBEUWV010000269.1:0-3201 GCA_965546895.1 uncultured bacterium | reverse complement strand
TCCATGAACCCCTGTCAAGACCTGCCGTCTTTTGAGGGGTGAATTCCAATTCAAAGTGCACCACCTGAGCTCTCAAAAATTGAAAATTGAACCTGTCTTTTCTCATCCATTTTCCGTCACGGGTCACTTTCCCCATTTTCTCAATCTTCTCCGGGCTTAGACTCAACCTTGCCTTCGACTCAACTCTTGAGAGTAGTGCGTGGGGCATTTTGCGTGGGCGGCAGAGGGAGGAGGAGAATGCGAGGGGGAAAAGAGCAGAGACCCCTGCTTTTCCATGAATGAGCTTTGCCCGTTAATTCTGTTTTGTCAGTGACTGAGTTCTTTCCATCAGAATGCCGGATGAATACCAACTCTCTCTTGTCACTCATCACCCATCACTCTTCACTTTCCCTTTCCCCCTGTTTCCTGATAAGATAGACGAGTGAACAAACTTTCACGACCGGCGAGTCGTCAGGGTAGGTGAAATGAAGAAACTGGGCGAAATTCTGGTTGAAATGAACAAGGTGGATGAACGGGATGTGGAGCGGTCGTTGCGCCTTCAGAAGGAGAACGGCCAAAAACTGGGGAAGATTCTATTGTCCCTGGGCTACATTACGGAAAAAGATCTGGTAAACGCACTGGTGACCCAGACAGGCATACCGGCTCTTATCGGTGAACAGGTTCCTGAAGAGATTGAAAAAAGAGAAGACATCTCCTTGGCATTCCTGAAGAGCCATCGGATGATTCCACTGGAAGAAGACAAGGGGCAGTTGACGGTTCTGATGGATGATCCCTTCGATTTTGAGTCGGTGGAAGCACTGGAAACCCTGACCCATTATCAGGTCCGTCCCATTCTCGGCATTGAGGCGGAGATTATGGATGCCTTGTCCCGGGTGTACGAGGGAGACAACGGAGATGCGGTCGTTGCCGGCATGGATGATATGTTCGGCGAAATTGATGAAGACAATATCGAGCAGTTAAAGGACCTGGCTTCTGAAGCGCCGGTGATCCGTCTGGTGAACCAGATGATTTCCCGGGCTGTGGAGATGAAAGCCAGTGATATTCACGTGGAACCCTTTGAAAAGACACTGATTATCCGTAACCGGATTGATGGCGTACTCCATGAAGTGGAAACACCTCCCCGGAACATTGCCCCTGCAGTAATTTCCCGCATCAAGATTATGGCACGTCTGGACATCGCGGAAAAACGGATACCCCAGGACGGGCGAATCAATCTCAGGGTGCTGGGAAAGGAAATCGACCTTCGAGTCTCTACCGTACCGACCCTCCATGGAGAATCGGTGGTGATGCGTATTCTGGATAAGGGCAGTATCCAGCTGTTCGACCTGGGAAAACTCGGTTTTCCCAAGGACACCTATGGCCAGTTCCAGAAGCTGATTCACCGCCCTCATGGGATTATCCTGGTAACCGGTCCCACCGGAAGCGGTAAGACGACCACCTTGTATGCTGTTCTCAATGGTCTCAACAGCCCGGACAAGAAAATTATCACGGTGGAAGATCCGGTGGAATACCAGTTGGAAGGAGTCAACCAGATTCATGTGAACTCCCAGGTCGGGCTGACCTTCGCGTCGGGGCTTCGGACTATTCTCCGTCAGGACCCGGACATTATCCTGGTGGGTGAAATCCGGGACAAGGAGACGGCGGAGATTGCGATCCAGGCTTCCCTGACCGGCCATCTGGTGTTGTCCACGCTCCATACCAACGACGCGTGTGGTGCCATTACCCGACTTCTGGATATGGGAGTGGAGGATTACCTCATCGCGTCTACGGTGATTGGTGTACTGGCCCAGCGTCTGGTTCGGGTTTCCTGCCCGGATTGCAGGAAACCGGTTCAGATGACACCGGAGATGTTGAAGGACTTTGGAATGCCGGTGGAAAAAGGCAAACCGCTGCCCACTGCTTATTCTACAGAGGGCTGCAAGGAATGCGGGCTTACGGGGTATGTGGGCCGGAAGGGAATTTTTGAATTTCTCCCGGTGGACGATGAAATCAGGAACCTCGTTCTTGGAAAACCCGATAATCCGAAGCTCAGGGCAGCTGCAAAACGGAAAGGTATGCGATTTCTCAGAGAAGACGGTTTCATGAAGGTCCTGAGCGGAATGACGACACCGGAGGAAGTGCTCCGGGTTACACAGGAAGAATAGAATGACCCGGTTTCTTTACAAGGCAACAACCCGGGCCGGTGACATCCATTCCGGCGAGATGGAGGGAGTTTCCGCAGAAGAAATTCGCAACAAATTGAAAGCTGGCGGGATGATTCCCTTTGAGATTGAGGACGCCAGTAAAGCGACCCGCCAGGGGTTCAGAAATCTGGATATTCGGTCGATGTTTCGCAGGGGCCGCAAAGTCAAGACCTCGGATGTACTGGTTTTTACTGAAAAATTCGCGGTTCTGCTGAAGTCCGGTCTTCCCCTGGACCGCTCTCTTTCACTTCTCGTAGAGCTTTCTGAAAAAGAAGGAATCCGTGCAGTGGCAGAGGCGCTGCTCAAAGACGTGAATGCGGGAAAATCCCTTGCGGACAGTATGGAGACACATTCTGAGTTTTTCCCGAAACTGTACATCAGCATGGTGAGAGCCGGGGAGGCTGCGGGGGTCGTTGACCGGGTAATGGAGCAGCTGCTTTCTTACCTGCGACAAAAAGAAGAGCTCCGGGGTTACATTATTTCGTCCCTGATTTATCCGGCCCTTTTACTTATTGTCGGACTTGCAACAATTGTGGTGTTAATGACTTATGTGATTCCCCAGTTTAAGGATATTTTTGACAGCATGAATCAGCAGTTACCGGCACCGACCCGATTTCTAATGGGTATCAGCGATTTTATCCTCGGCTACAAATGGCTCATTCTCATTGTGATCGTCGCCATTGTGTATGGCTATCGACACTGGGTTTCCACACCGGAGGGCCGGGCGAAGAAGGATAGAATTTTATTGAAACTGCCATTGATTAAGCGACTGGTAACGGAAGGGGAAACCGGACGATTGGCAGCCACCGCTGGAATCTTACTCACAAGCGCGGTTCCGCTGATTCAGACATTGAAGATTGTTCAGGAACTCTTATCCAACACAGTGTTTCGCGAAGCAATGGTGCCGGTAGTTTCCGGCGCCAGGAAGGGGGACGGCGTGGCAGGCCCCATGATGAACACCGGTGTGTTCCCCCCCCTGGCTGTTCATCTGGTACGTGTGGGGGAGGAGAGTGGAAAT
>CBEUWV010000268.1:0-3232 GCA_965546895.1 uncultured bacterium | reverse complement strand
CCGCTGCATCTTCCAGTGACAATTCCCCTTCGGCTACCAGCATCATCTCCCGGTAGCCAATGGCTTTGAAGGCATGGTAGTTTTTCCTGCCATACCGCTTGATCAATCCGGATACTTCGTCTAAAAAGCCTGAAGAAATCATTTTATTGACTCGTGTGTTGATTACTTCATACAACTTTGACCTGTCCGCATTTAGACCAATAACAATAAATTCCAGGTCATCAAGGGGGGAACGAGTCTCACCCCACATGCTGCTGAGCTGTTTTCCAGTTGAGAAATAGAATGACAGCCCCCTGATTATTCGTTGCGTGTCTTTGGGAGAAATTCCCCGGGAAAAAGTGTTATCCACTTTCTGCAGCATTCGATACAGGTATTCAAGACCTGCCTGATTATAACTGACCAGGAGACAGTCCTCTACTGTGGGGTCCAGTTCCGGTTCTTCAAAAAAACCGGTGAGCAATGCACGGGCATACAGCCCTGTACCACCGACTACGATTGGCAGGTTGCCACGCCCCAGAATGTCACGAATAACCTTTTCAGCCCGATTGAGATAATCTCCGGCAGAAAACCGTTCCGTTGGGTCGCAGATATCGTACAGATGGTGTGGCACTGTGCGACGGTCCAACTCACTGGGCTTCGCCGTGCCGATATTCATTCCCCTGTACACCTGCATGGAGTCTGCATTGACAATTTCTCCATTCAGTAGAAGTGCCAGCTTTATCGCTGCTTTTGATTTTCCCGTGGCAGTTGGGCCGGTAATCACAACAACATGCTTCATGAAGAAACCTCTTGGCTGCATTATTCTCCAGTTCTCCTTGAGTTTACCACATGGAAAATTGAAATAGTAATGAGATATGCCCGTCGTTTCCTGAGAAGAGCAGGATAGAATCCGCCAGATTCCATTTCAAGGCTTATGAACAGACAGAAAGCTGGCAAGAGAGCGACACTTCCAAGTTCAAACTGCTGCCAAAAAAGATTTGGGAAAAATGTTGACTTATGAGCTTTTATCCCATAAACTCTCTTCCTGACAGAAAACTCTGACGGAGGAGTTATGGCAAATCATAAATCAGCAGAGAAGCGGGCCAGACAGGCATTGAAAAGAAGACTTAGAAACCGCCAGGCAAAATCTCAGATTCGCACTGCGATGAAGAAAATGAGAATATTGGTTGATGAAAATCAGATAGAAGAGGCGAAGACCTTTCTTCCTGAATTGGTATCCCTGATTCAGACAAAGTCAAGCAGGGGAATTCTTCACAGAAATACTGCTTCCCGCTACGTATCAAGAATGACGCAGCTCGTTTACAAAGCTGCGAAAAACTGACAGTTACTCTTTTTGAACACAGGAAAGAGGGGGAAATCCCTCTTTTTTTGTGTCTGTTTCCGCAATATAGAGGAGTGCTATGCCCTCGCACCTGATACTTGAATGGATGGGCTACCTGGCATCCGCCCTTGTAGTCATTTCTTTAATGATGAGCTCCATTGTTCGGTTAAGATGGTTCAACCTTGCCGGAGCACTGCTGATGTGTGTTTACGGGGTCCTGATACATGCAGCTCCGGTGGCCGTTCTGAATCTTTTCATTGTCCTTGTTGACCTTTACTATCTTAAACAGATCTATTTTTCAAAGGATTACTTTGATATTCTTCAGCCCAGTACGGAGTCCCATTATTTGAATCATTTTCTCGAATTTCACAAGCAGGAAATCAAGGCACACATCCCTGAGTTCCAACTGCCTATACCAGGAGAAGCAGTAGCTTTTTTTGTGCTTCGCAACACGATCCCAGCCTGTCTTTTCATTGCGATACCGGAGGAAGACGGGTCACTCCGGATCAAGCTTGATTTTGTTGTACCTGCATATCGGGACTTCAAAATCGGCCGGTTTCTTTTTGAAGAAAGACAGTCTTTTTTTCCAAATTGCGGGTTCACTACATTGAAAGCAACTGCCGGCACCGCGAGCCATGCCCGATATCTTAAGAAAATGGGATTCTCAGAAGACTCCAGGGAAGGGAAAATGTCGCATTTCTCAAAAATCCTTCCGCCGGCCGAACAAAAGGACTGCCCTCTTGGCTCCGGGTGTCATTGCAGAAAATAAGTCCTTCAGTCACTCTTCACATATTTTGCTGCGGGAACGCCGCTTACATTCAGAAATCAGATAAAAGAGACGATCAATTCGATCCACTCCACTGAAACTCAATATTGATTTCTCACCCACGAGACGAAAACGAAATGCTCCTTTTCGCACTTCCACAATTTCACAGCATGGCATTTCTCCAGTGCCGGGGAATGGGGCCAATGTATTCAAAACAATAATGGAACATTCCGTTACAACAATTTTCAATCCCCAGACATCTACCAGGGTGTATATCGTGAGACATACAACGAGAAAACCGGCAATCAAACCCAAGATCAAACTGGTCTTAATTGCAAGGATGTAAGTTGCTGAGTGCATACCGGCCTGAGCTTGAGAAAAAAACTCCCGATAAAATCTGGAAACGAATTTGAATTGCTTCAGGTAAAAAAATACCGCCAGACCTACGATAAAGAATGCCGCGGTCCGGTGAACAACAGAATGTGTGAAAACCGCCAGATCATCTGATTTCGTCGTCAAGTTTTCGCAATGCCTCCTCAATGTTCTGTGCCTTTGTAATGGGTCGACCCATTACAATATAGTCAGTTCCGGCGTTAAATGCATCTGCCGGCGTCATAACCCGTTTCTGATCATCCAGAGATTGAGCAAAAAATGGGCGGATCCCCGGCGTCAGGGTTTTAAAGTTGCCTCCACACGTTTCCTTAACCAGTGAAATCTCCAGAGGAGAGCATACAACTCCGTTAATTCCCGCCTTGTGCCCCAGAGCAGCCAATCTGCTCACCATGTTTCGAGTCGTTCCAGTGTAGCCGATACGCTTCAACTCTTCATCATCCAGGCTTGTTAGAATTGTAATCCCGAAAATTTCCGGTTTCGACACTCTGTGGCTGGCGCAGTATTCCTCAACTGATTCCATTGTTTTTCTCATCATTTCAAATCCACCGGAGGTATGAATATCAACAATATCTGCACCAAGTTTTACTGCTTCAAGAGTTGCCTTAGCCACCGTATTGGGAATGTCATGGTATTTCAGATCCAGAAAAACTCGGCTTCCGGTTTTCTTGATACGGCGCACAATGTCCGGCCCCTCTGCCGTAAAAAGTTGTTTACCCACCTTGAAAAAAGAAATGGCTCCGTCACATGCCCTG
>CBEUWV010000267.1:0-3251 GCA_965546895.1 uncultured bacterium | reverse complement strand
ACAAGCCTAAGAGATACATCACTCCTTGGCCTGCGAGCACCTGGCATCAGGACCCTTTTGATTTGCCTTGAACCAATATTGCTTAGATTTTCTTTGCGCCCTTCGCGCCTTTGCGAGATAATTCCCCTTCTTTTCCCCTCTAACCTTTGTGTCCTTGTGACTTTGTGTTAAATTCCCTCTGCTCTCTATCTCCCCCTTCGGCGGGGGTTACTTTGTTGCACGTCTCGGGAACTCAGCAGTAGAAGTCCAGGACTGCCTTGATAACCGCGTCTTTCTGCTCCGCAGTCAGTTCCGGATAAATCGGCAGGGCGATGGTTTCATTCGCCGCTTTCTCCGCCTCAGGAAAATCTCCTTCCCTGTATCCCAGGTACTGAAAGCACTGCTGGAGATGCAGCGGAACCGGATAGTAAATGGCACAGCCAATGCCCAGTTCCCGGAGGTGTTCCACCAGTTTGTCCCGGTCTTTCACCCGGAGAATGTACTGGTTGTAGATGTGGTGGTTTCCATTCACGGCTTTCGGAGTGGCCAGAATCCCATCACAGTGGGCATTTTCAAAAGCTTCGTTGTAGTAGGCCGCATTCTTCTGTCGGCCGGCGGTCCAGCCATCCAGGTACTTCAGTTTGATTTCCAGTATCGCCGCCTGAAGGGCATCAAGCCGGGAATTGAATCCCACTTCATCATGATGGTATCGCCTGGATTCGCCGTGCATTCTCAAAGACTTCAGGCGATTGGCAATTTTCTCATCGTTTGTGGACAATGCACCGCCATCACCGAAGGCGCCCAGGTTTTTGCTGGGAAAGAAGGAAAAGCACCCGATTCTTCCCATGTTTCCCGCTTTCTTTTTCAGGTTTCCATCCATGGCGCCAATGGACTGGGCCGCGTCTTCAATGACGGGAATCCCATACTCATCCGCTATGGACAGGATCTGCTTCATGTCCGCGGTCTGACCGTAGAGATGCACGGGCAGGATGGCACCAATCCGGCGGCCGGTTTTCTTACTGTACACCTTCCCTTCCTTTTTTTCCGCGGTCTCATTGAGAAATGCCCGTAGTTTTTCCGGATCCAGGTTGTAGCTTACGGGGTCGATATCCAGAAACACCGGTACGGCACAAATCCGGTCAATGGCCCCGGCAGTCGCAAAAAAGGTGTAGGGCGTGGTCAGCACTTCCACATCCCGGGTCACGTCCATCGCCACCAGTGCCAGAACCAATGCATCTGAACCGCTGGCACAGCCAACGACATGGGAAGTACCGCAATACTCTGCTGTTTTTTCCTCAAATGACGCGACATCCGGGCCGAGGATGAAGTATTGACGGTCGCAGATATCTTTTATTTTGGGTTCGATTTCATCCTTTAGCGCTCTGTATTGAATCTTCAAGTCCAGAAGGGGTACCTGCATGGTTCACCTCTCATAAAATAAGTCTTGCTTACACTACATTATTTTCGATTCAGCTTCCAGAAAAAAGCGCGGATTTTCCTTATTTTTCTGTACTCCCTCATTGCTTCACCCACATAGTCCGGAAGGGCTTCAAATGAGAAATCGTCCCATAAATTCAGCTTGCCCAGCTTATCAAAGGAGCGAAATAACCGTCCATAGATTCGTTTCCGTTCTACCGGGGATAATGGCCCCTGCAGAAGGACAGCCCGATCGAAATCCAGCAGAAAGAATTCTGATGAATCCGCCCTGAACAGAACATTTTTGATATTGAGGTCCGGATGGTAGAGTCCGGCGTCAAAAAAACGCTCCAGAAGCCTCAAAAGTGAAGCAAGTTTATCCTGTGACATGCTTTCCAGTTCGGCAATATCTTTTACCTTCTCGAGACGCTCCGTGGCAATGGCTTGCCGGTACCCCACTGTTCGGGGCTCAATCAACGCGAACATCGGTATAACAACCGGCAATCCCATTTCTTTCAGAACTGTCAGGAGTTTCAGCTCCTCAACCGCCCGGGATGAACTGCCAATGTAACGTCCCTTAAAAACATTGCGAAGGACCCCCCCATGGTAAAACCAGCGTACAAGGCAATCCTTCCCTTGAAAACAGCCTTCCAGCAGGGGTTTTCGTCCAACCAGTTTTGAAGTGGTGGATTCTTTAAGAAAACGGATAATTTCATCACACTGAATGCTGTGTCCGGGCGCGGGAAAAACCCGGAACTGCTTACAGTTCAAAAAGTCCGTTGACATGTCTTCTCAACACTTCCAGATCGTCTTTCAGAACTGTGCGAAAGTCCAGTAAGAAACGGTCCCCGTGTATCCGACCGATTACAGGGGGACTCAGTTTTCGAAAAGCCTCGGCCAATTTGTCTGGCCCAAGGAAGGGATGCGAAAGGGCAAGGGCCGCGCTTTTGATCCCCTGCTCCGGTGTCGTGCCGCCACCGATTTTTGATTGTGACGGGACCACTTCACACCCTGAGCGTGCCTTTTTCGAAAGTGTTTTACTGAACCCAAGGGTACGGGCAGTCACTTCTGCTTCCGACTCAAACAACATTTTCCAGGTGGGAATCTCCGCCATCCGGCCCATCAGATACAGGATCAATTGCTGTTCAAGGGCCGCGTAAACCAGCTTGTCTACCCGAAGCGCCCGAAGGAGGTGGTTTCCCCGAATCTTATCCATCAGATCTTTTCTGCCGATGATAATCCCTGCCTGCACTCCGCCGAATAGTTTGTCACCACTGAAAGAAATTAAATTGATGCCACTCTTCACACTATCCGAAACCTGCGGCTCGTCATGAATGGCCAGTTGTTTCAAATCATAGATGTTTCCACTTCCCATATCTTCCGCGAGGGGTACATTGTGTTGCCCACACATTAAGGCGAGCTCCGAAGCGCTAACCGACTCCGTAAATCCGCTGATCCGGTAATTGCTGGGGTGCACCTTCAGCACCAGCCCGGTGTTGGGGCCGATGGCATCTTCATAGTCCTGCAGATGGGTTTTGTTGGTAGTACCCACTTCGACTAGCTTCGCACCCGCTTTCTTCATAATTTCAGGAATCCGGAAGGAACCGCCGATTTCGACGAGCTCCCCTCGGGAAACCACAACTTCTTTACCCATCGCAAAGGTGTTGATCATCAACATCACTGCCGCAGCGTTGTTGTTGACCACACAGGCACTCTCCACACCGAAGAATTTTGCCATCAACCGTTCCGCGTGTACGTCGCGATGCCCCCGCCCACCCTTTTCCAGATCATATTCCAGGCAATTGTAATGACTGCCAATCTCATGTACATGGTTCAGAACCGCTTCAGGAAGAATG
>CBEUWV010000266.1:0-3253 GCA_965546895.1 uncultured bacterium | reverse complement strand
ACCCTGAAATCAACCTTTATGCTCTTGTTGCTGCCGATCCGGGTGATTTCCCTTTCCTGGAGAACCCGTAGCAGATCCACTTGCATTTTGGCGTTCAGTTCCCCAATTTCATCAAGGAACAATGTGCCACCGTTTGCAGCCTCAAACTTCCCTTTCTTCTTATAAAATGCGCCTGTAAAGGCACCTCTTTCATACCCGAACAACTCACTTTCGACCAATCCTTCCGGAAGTGCACCACAGCTCACCACAACCAGTGGTTCAAACCTGCGGGGACTGGCGTAATGAATCGCCCGGGCCACCATTTCTTTTCCAGTTCCGCTTTCCCCACTTATCAGTACGGACGTATCAGAGGAAGCGACCTCCTCCACCTGATGCAGAATTGCCTGAATCGCCGAGCTTTCCCCAACTATATGCACATGCTTCAGCGCAGACTCTATGTTTTCTTTCAGCCGAACATTTTCCTGTTCCAATTGCCGCCTTGCAATGATTTTTCTAACCATCATGGAAACATAATCCGGATCAAACGGCTTGGTCAGGTAGTCATACGCCCCCAGTTTCATTGCTTCAACGGCATTGTCCACAGATGCGTAAGCCGTCATCATCACCACATCTATGGTTGAATACTGGTCCTTCAGGCGCTTCAGCAACTCAATTCCATCGATTCCAGGCATCTTGATGTCCACAAAGGCCATATCGAATTCTTTTTCTCCAATCATTCCCAGCGCTGCTTCTGCCGTTTCCGCAGCTTCCACATGATATCCGTCTTCCTCCAACCATCCCTGCATGGATTCCCGGACAATCAACTCATCATCTACAATCAGTATCTTAACGTTGTCATTCATTCAGGCCTCCATCCCATTCCAGCCATTCTACAAGCCGGATATCTGTTTGCTGTACTGCAGGAAAGTTTATCATATTCCATCTCCATGCTCTTAGCCCAATTTTTACGCAGGGAGGAAGATGGTAAAAGTCGTCCCCTTCCCTTCAGCACTGTCTACATCAATAATGCCGTTGTGCTGGTGAATTACCCCATACACCACAAAGAGCCCGATTCCCACACTCTGGCCATTATCTTTTGATGAATAAAAAGGCTCAAAAATGTGGGGTAAAAACTCCTCCGGTATCCCAATCCCGTTGTCGTGCACAACCAGTTTCAATTGCTCCTGTTCTTTCATGTATTGGGCGGAAATATCGATTTCTCCCCCCTGCGGCAGCGCGTCAAAGGCATTTTGAACCAGGTTCATTATTATCTGCTGTATTTTCCCGGGATCACATCGGATTACCGGGATATCCGGTTCTACATCAAGGTTAAGAGTAATCTGCTTGTCTTTGGTCTTGAATTTCAGAATTGAAACCGAACGTTCAATAATTTCGGCAATATTGCACTCTATCATTTTTTGTTCCGCCCGGGAAAAAGAGAGGAGTTCAGACACAATATGGCCGCATCGCTTGGCTTCACTTTCCATAATGCCAAGCCTCTTGGTTACCTTAACCCGATCTGCTTCCGTGAGTTCTTCCTTTTCCAGAGTCTTCTGTAGTAGATTTATGAATACAATCAAACCGGAAATTGGATTGTTGATTTCGTGGGCAATAACCGCGGCCAGTCGTCCCAGCGACGACATTTTCTCCGCCTGGATAATCTGACTCTGGGCCTCCTTGAGCTGCATGGTCTTACTCGCCACCCGTTCTTCCAACTCTTCATTCCATCCCTCAATCTCAGTTTTGAATGCGATGAGCCGCTCCAGCATCTTATTGAAGGAAAGTGCCAACTGCCCAACTTCATCCCGGCTGACAATGTCCACCTTACAATCAAGCTCACCCCTGGTAATCTGGCCCGTACTCTTGAGAAGCTGGCGCAGGGGCCGGGAAACGTGATTTTTCAGAAACAACATAATCAGGGCGGGTAAGAGAAGAATAAAGAGAAGGGAAACCAGAAGAATCTGTACCTGACTTCTGTGAATATCATCCCGCAGACGGAGCCGGCAAACTCCCATATTCAGGAATCCAAGAATCCGCTGAGACTGGCTGTGAGCATGGCACTCGGCACTGGAGCAACGGGCCTGATTCAGGATCGGGACAATTACATACATGATGCAGGTATCTTCTGAGTCCACATTGTAGTTCAGCATATCCCTGGCCCTGTTTTTTTCATTTCCAGCCTGATGGCAGATGGAACATTGGCGCGATTCTTTCTGTGAAAACTGGACCACCCCGACTTCATCCGACGCCATGGATGAACGCACTTCTCCCTTGTGGTTGTAAATCCTCAATTCCTTGATGATTTCCTGCTTTCCAATCGCTTTCAGCGTGGTGTTGATACTGACAGTATTATCCGCCATCATATCCTGTTCCAGAGATTTCAGAACTGTGTCAGACACGGAGTGTGCGTTGAACAAGAGGTCTTCAATGTATATATTCTGTTGATGTTTCAACATGATCAGATCAAAAGCAAGAAATGCGAATGTGATGGACACAGCAATGATAATGAAAATCTTCAGCCGGATAGAAGTAACATTCTGTAATGGGTTCATGAGAACCCCCCTTCAAAAAGGGACGCTCCGAAACCGGAGCGTCCCTTTATATTCAAACGGCTTTAACGGCAGAATCTTCTATAGATTCATGGGAATCTTCTTCAAACAAATCAAAATATTTGACCGCAAAGGCAAATATGATGAATGAAACCACTACGAACGATGCAGACACTGCCATTTCCTGCCAGGACGGTATATACTTAACCGTGGCAGACCATTGGAATGCCGTCATGGATACGTTGAGGCGGTTCATCAGGAATCCAAGAACACCTGAAAACCCGGCCGTAAACACGCCGAGCCGTGTCATCATCCACTTTTTCCGGAAGGCAATGATTGTAGGGATGAAAACCCACAAGGCCATTTCCAGCCACCACATCATGGAGATAAACGAACCATCGATAAGGTAGCCCAGCTTATGACTCACCAGTAAGCCCTCAAACATGGCGACGAAGAAAGTCAATTGTATTACGACCATTCCGCGAACCAGATTTGCCAGTACCGGCAATGGCGCCTCATGGCCCATCCCCCGCCAGCTCAAGTAAGACTCCACTACGGTCATGCCCAATCCAGCGCCTACCGCGGTGAAAAAGAAATAGATGGGCAGAAGACGGCTGTACCAGAGGGGATGAAGCTTCTCAGGAACAATTACATAGAGTGTACCCAGTGATGACTGATGCAACGTGGAAATCAACACGCCCAGTATAACCAGTAAGATATACCCT
>CBEUWV010000265.1:0-3264 GCA_965546895.1 uncultured bacterium | reverse complement strand
TGGTGCATGTTGCGTGCGGTGATCTATCTGGCCCTTCTGGGGAAAACAGGTTTGGAAGAGCTTGCTCAGTTGAACCACCGGCTGGCGGAAACCGCCAGGGCTGCCATCGCTGAAACGGCACATTTTGAAGTTGTGCCAGGGATGACTTTTAACGAATTTGTGGTTCGATCCGACATAAATCTGGAAGACTTTGTGGAGAGCTCTGTGGTAAACGGCACGTTTCCCGGAGTCCGGTTGTCCAAATTCGGCCTTGCACCGGATGAAATGCTGATAACCGTTACAGAAATGAACACGGTTGAAGATATCCACCGCCTTGTGGAACTGATGGAGGCGGTGAAATGAAGACACTGAGAGGAAAGGAAAAGACAATATTCCAGATGGGTGGAGAGGGAAAGCGGGGAATGGACCTGCCGAAACCGGAAGGGCTGGCTCCAATTGCCATTTCCGGACCCTGCCTGCGCAGCACGACTCCGAATTTGCCCGACCTGTCCGAAATTGAAGTAGTCCGTCACTTTACCCGTCTTTCCAAGCTGAACTATGGTGTCGATGACGGATTTTATCCCCTCGGTTCCTGTACAATGAAACACAACCCCAAGATAAATGAAGTAATTGCATCTCTGGATGGCTTCAAATGGTCCCATCCCATGCTTCCATACGGCATGGTTCAGGGAACCTTGAAGGCCATGAAGATGCTGGAAGATGCCTTGAATGAAATTACCGGCATGGATGGGTGTTCCCTCCAGCCTGCCGCCGGTGCCCATGGGGAGCTCACCGGTGTCATGATGATACGCGCTTACCAGGAAAAGAAAGGTAATCCACGCCGATTTATGCTGATTCCGGATTCCGCGCACGGGACCAACCCGGCCTCTTCGGCATTCAGCGGATATGAAGTCAAAGAAGTCGCATCAGATGAAACAGGATGCGTGGACCTAGGCGCTCTGGCAGAAGTTCTGGATGAGAACGTAGCCGGTATGATGCTGACCAATCCCAACACCCTGGGTATTTTTGAGAAAAATATTCAGAAAATCGCGGACATGTTGCACGAGAAAGGCGCTCTTTTGTACATGGATGGTGCCAATATGAACGCCATGATGGGCAAAGCCCGCCCCGGTGAGCTGGGGGTGGACGTAATGCACCTGAACCTCCATAAGACTTTTTCGACACCCCATGGCGGTGGAGGACCTGGTGCCGGGCCGGTCTGTTTTCTGAAACACATGGCCCCCTTCCAGCCCACGCCGGTGGTGGATGGAGAGGGCGGTTATCATAAACTGGACTGGAATCGCCCCGACAGCATTGGAAAGGTGCACGGCTTTTACGGAAATTTTCTGGTAACACTGAAAGCCCTGGCCTACATCCTCTCACTGGGGGGGAAGGGACTGGAGCAGAGCACCGAAGATGCCGTACTGGCTGCAAACTATGTCCGTGCGTCCCTGAAGGATGATTTTCATATCCCCTTTGACGTGCCCACTCTTCATGAAGTGGTCTTCAATGACAAAAAACAGGAGGAATTCGGGATATCCACACTGGATATAGCCAAGCGGCTCATCGACTACGGCATTCATCCACCCACAATCTACTTTCCCCTGATTGTTCACGGCTCCCTGATGGTGGAACCCACTGAGAGCGAAAGCAAAGAGGAAATGGATTATTTCATTGAAATTATGAAAAAGATAGCAGCTGAGGCATCCGAAACGCCGGAATTACTTCACAATGCACCACACGATACACCGGTTCGCAGAATGGATGAAACAAAAGCGGCAAGGAACCCGGTGCTGCGCTACGGCGGGGGAAAAGAATGATAGATGAACGGGTAAGAACGCTAGCCAAAACTCTTGTAAGTTATTCCACGCAACTGAAACAGGGCGAAAAAGTGCTGATTGACACGACCATCAAGGACATGTCACTTGCCGGTGCATTGGTGGATGAGATTTTTGCCGTCGGCGCAGTTCCATTCGTAAATCTTATGGATAACACTATGCTCCGGAAGCTCCTCATGCAGCCCAGTGCTGAGATGTGGAAGACCCGGGCAAAGGTGGACGCCGAATTAATGGAGATGATGGATGCCTATATTTCCATTCGGGGCCATGAAAACGTCACTGAACTGTCCGATGTACCGGCTGAGGCCATGAAACTATATCAAATGGAATGGCTGCAGCCTGTCCATATGGAGATCCGTGTTCCAAAGAAAAAATGGGTGGTCCTCCGCTGGCCGTCTCCGTCTTTTGCGCAGAGTGCCGGCATGTCCACTGAAGCATTTGAAGATTTCTTCTTCAAGGTATGTAATCTGGACTACTCAAAAATGTCCCGTGCGATGGATGCGCTGATTACCCGGATGGAAAATACAGACAAAGTCCACATCACCGGGCCCGGTACCGACCTGAGCTTTTCCATCAAAGAGATTCCCGCCATCAAGTGCGCCGGTGAACTGAACATTCCGGATGGTGAAGTCTTCACCGCCCCGGTCAAAGACTCCGTGAACGGAACAGTGCGGTACACAGCCAGAACCCTTTATCAGGGTGTGATATTTGATGATATCCAGTTGACTTTTGAAGATGGGCGAATCGTGAAGGCGACTGCCGGCGGCCAGACGGATAAACTGAACGAGATTCTGAATACCGATGAGGGTGCCCGATATGTGGGTGAATTTGCCATCGGCGTGAACCCGTACGTGACTCGACCCATGCTGGATATTCTGTTTGACGAAAAGGTTATGGGTTCATTTCACTTTACACCGGGAAATGCCTACGATGAAGCGGATAACACAAACCGCAGCGCGGTCCATTGGGACATGGTTTGTATCCAGACCCCTGAGTATGGCGGCGGAGAGATCTATTTTGACGGCGAGCTGATCCGGAAAAACGGGCAGTTTGTTGTGGACGATTTAAAACCGCTGAACCCGGAAAATCTCAAGTAAGCGGCCTGCGGCCGAGTGCCAGTGAAAGTGTGAGCTGAAAAAGAGGGGAATTTAACACAAAGACACGAAGGCACAAAGGTCAGAGGGGAGAAGAAGTGTTCTGTTTTCAGTGTTCTGATCGGATAGGGATGGGGAAGTGATGAGTGACAAAAATGGCAGAGAATGGCTAATTCCCTGATTTTTTCTATTATTCAACACCCCACCGAAGGTGGTATGTCCGGCGTCCCTCAATTCAGAAACCGAATTGAAAGAAAAGGAGAATCAGGTATTGTCAATTCCTCGATTTCCCCTACTTACGCTTTCACTTGCACTACTCAGGCATCCTTCTTATGTTTTATCCTTGATTTACG
>CBEUWV010000264.1:0-3270 GCA_965546895.1 uncultured bacterium | reverse complement strand
ACAGCCCCCATGCCATCAAATTCTATCCGATTTTCTGTCAAGAGAAAGGCTCTCGAAAATGGTCTCCTGACTTCGGACTCCAGGTTCAGAAGGTAAGGGATTTCCTCCGGAATCAGTAATATGCCTTGTTTTATCAGCGCAAGATGGGTTGCTTGCTGAATCATGGAAAGATAAGGGGAGATTTTTGAAATACCCACGTCATGACGATGGAGTTTTTCATCCAGCCAGACAATCGAGTCTTTTTTTAAGAATGCAAAATACGGTCCGTCCTCACTGTCTGCTGCTATCACATTGCTTTCCCGCAGTAATTCTTTCCCACTCAAGTCCGCCAGAGAGACATCTCTTCCCTCTGCAATGAGAAATACAGGCCGATTATCCAGCATTCCCCCGCAAAGAAGTCTCTTCTCAGCTGCCGCCGGGACCAAGGCCAAAAGAAACAGCAACGCGATTTCCACTTTTCTCATTATAAAAAACTCCATTTCCAACACCTCGTATGAGGGTGTAATCGTAGCCAAATTTCCCACTCTTCAGTTCTCTGGATTTTCCACTGAAGGGGTCTATCATGAAAACATCTCCATTTTTACATTGCACAATTATCAACAGACCACCGTCGCCACTATCCACGAAAAAAAGATGGCGTCGTTTGTCTCCGACATGAAAAGTTCGTGTAATTTCTTTTCCACTTCCTGGATCTACAATTCTCAGTCGCACCTTGTTCCGCCCCATGATCGCCGAAAAAATCGAGGCCTTAACGTACTCAAACACAACTTTCCCAGATGCGTCTATACCCGGATTTTTCAGAAGCCCGCTGAATTCCCTGTCCAGCAGATGCTTCCCGCTTCCAGTAGAAAATGAGATTATACGGGTCCTGAAAGACCCGAGGTCTCCCTGAGTAACCTTGAACAAAATCAGGTTTGTAAACCGGGTTCCGGAAAGTAGAATTGAATCAATCAGATCTTTCTCGGGAATAGCCATTATGTCCTTCCATGCTCCTGTCTCGAGCCGGTGCAAATGCCCTGAGTTCAGGGACCAGAGCGATCCGCCTTTCTCTGCCATTTCAGGAATGGGTGTTCCCATTCCCGCATCTGGAGTTGGTTTCATCTGCCAATGATAGGCCAGAAGAGTTTTCGATTGTTTCTCCAGGTCCAAAACCAGAAAACCGCTACGAACGGGCAGATATAAGTGTCCATTATGAACCATGTTCTGAATTGAAGTTGCTGAAGACGGCTCAGGCAGCACACAGTCTGAAATTGTCACCCGCCAGTCGGAATTAGAGCATGTGATTTCACCTTTACTTAAACGGAACAACGACTTCTTGCAGGCAAAATAGTAAGCAACTTCCAGTTTTTTCCACTTTTTGACTTTAAATACCTCTGAACCCTTCCACACCTCAGCACTGTCCGCATTATACAGATAATCGCAACGTTCCCCTCTCAGGATAATGGAAGACCCGGCCCAGACGGGCGGATAAATAGCCTGGCAAAACAGCAATAAGAAAATGAGAAGGATTTTTTTCATTGCGATACTCCCGGAGAAATCTACCTGGCTGCTGCCACTCTTACATTAGTGGCGGGTTTTTCGGTGTGAATTCCCCTTTGAAGATGTCACACGGTAGCAAACAGGCCTCTTGTTATAGTGCACCAGCGAAAAACGGGACGACATCATCAATGCATTCTCCGAATATCCCACAAAAAGAAAACCAGTGGGGTTTAGCACCCGGGTCAAATCTTCCAGTGCCTTTCTGCGGGAAGCTTCAGCGAAGTAAATCAAGACATTTCGGCAGAACACAATATCCATTTTACCAAAACTGATATAACGCGTTCCGTTTGCCAGGTTGAAAAAACGATATGTAACCATGTTGCGGACTTCTCGATTCACCCTGAAACCATCCCCGTGAGGTGTCATGTATCGATCTCTTAAATTGTCGGGGAGTCGTTTCGCCGCCTGGGCCGAATAGATACCCCGTTCCGCTGTATTCATCGCACTACGATTGATGTCTGTCGCCATGATTTCAATCCGCAAGTCAGCCGGAAACGAGGGAGCACCTTCCCGAACCAGCATTGCAAGCGTATACGGTTCTTCACCGGTGGAACATCCCGCGCTCCATATCCTCAGTGTTTTGCTTCCGGATGAAAACTTTTCAGCCACAACCTCTGGAAGGACAAGATTCCGAAACGCCTGCATTTGAGGTGTGTTTCGATAGAAACAGGTTTCAGTAGTTGTAACTGAATTAAAAATCTCCTGTATTTCCGTTGTGTCTCCTCCAGATTGCTGAACATCCATAAAATACTGAGAAAAGGAACGGGAACCAAGCTCCTTCAGACGCCTGCCCAATTTATGCTCGAGGTAGAATTTTTTGGAATCTTCAAAATACATCCCGCAACGTCGGTAGATATAGTCTCTTAAGATCCTGAATTCCTCATCCGTAAGTCCAGGCGCTCCCGCAATACTCAAGTTCATGTGGGGATTATAACTGATACAATTGGAATAAGAAACAACAAAATTGCCTTTTATTTCATGCAGGAAATTCAGTGTATTTTTTTTCAACAATTTTTCTAAATAAAACCGCTTACCAATTAACTCCCCCATCTTGAATATGGTATAATTGCTTGATTAATAAGTATACGGAGTAATACATGGCCAACATTATGACAGTCCTGAATATGCTCGAAGAAATAGAAATATCAATGAAAAATCTGTACGTGTGGATTTCTGAAGAATTTTCTGACGACCTTGATCTGTATCGTTTTTTTCAGCGAATGAGCCGGGAAGAAGAAACACATGCCGGTATGGTGAAATACCAGAAGCGCCTGATCCGTCAGAATCCGGATAGTTTCGATGAAGTTTCCGTTGATCTGTCTGAACTACAGGAATTCCTTGGATTTATTTCTTCAATCAGGGAAAAATACCCTGATTTGACACCGGAAAGTGCCCTGAAGCTGGCCATTCAATTGGAAGGAATGGACGAAGAACGGATGTATCGTAACGTGATAGTCGAAAGCTACCCTGAACTGAAGGAACTGATTCATAGCCTGACTCAAAGTGACGAGGAACACTGCGTTTTCCTCAAGAAATTTGCCCGGCAGTACCTGGGCTCTGATCCGAGAAGTGGTGAATGACGGAGATTGGGGAAAATCTTGTCGCTTCGCTGAGTTGGAGTTGGAATAAGAAAAAAATGAGGAAATTGGGCAATCCCTGCCTTTTGTCACTCATCACCCATCACTTCTCTGAGTAGGGGTAGGAGTAGGGGTAAGAAACAGAAAAGTAAGG
>CBEUWV010000263.1:0-3307 GCA_965546895.1 uncultured bacterium | reverse complement strand
GATGAACTTTTCTGACCTTGTGTTAGATTCCCTTTCTGCTCCTCTCTGTCTTACTCATCCCCCCTCTTCCCTCTCTGCGCCTCTGCGGTGAGTTCAACCTTGCCTTCTACTCAAACTAACGCCTGCAATGCAGGCGTATATGTTACACTTTCTCTGCTGGATTATTTTCAGGAGGCAGGTTCAGATGCAGGATGTTATTTTTGTTATAAATCCCGGTTCAACCTCTACAAAATACGGGATTTTTTCTGAAACCGGTGCGATATTGGAAGAGTCTGTCGATCACGATGTAGATTCATTGAAACGGTTTGAAAAGGCTACGGATCAATTTGATCTGCGATATACGGCAGTCATGAAAGCGGTTGAAAGGCATTTTGACCCGGAAAAACAGTGCCTTGTGGCAGTTGTGGGACGGGGCGGGCCCCTGAAACCCCTGGACGGCGGCGTGTACCGGATCAACGAGAAAATGCTGTCTGATTATAAATCCTGCCGGTTTGCGAACCACGCAAGTAATATGGGTTCCATGATTGCCGCAAAGCTTGCGGCACAATGGTCCGTTCCGGCATTCATTGCCGATCCGGTTACAGTGGATAATTTCTGGGACGTGTCCCGAGTGTCCGGTTTCCCCGGTATTGTCCGGAAATGCCGGTCCCACGCCTTGAATATCCGCGCCACGGCCCGTCATCACGCAGAATCCATTGGAAAAACTCTGGGAGATGTCAATTATGTTGTCGCTCATATCGGTGGGGGCATCTCTATCTGTGCGCTGGAAGGCGGTGAGATTCGCGATGTAAACGACGGACTGCTCGGTGAAGGCCCCTTCTCTCCTCAGAGGGCTGGGGCATTGCCGTTGAATGGGGTAATCGATCTGTGCTTTTCCGGTAAGCCCAAGAACGAGATTGAACGTGATTTCTCCATCAACAGCGGGTTCCAGGGCTATCTCGGCACATCTGACCTCCGGGAAGTGATGGAGAAGGTAAAGGACGGTGACAAGGAAGCCGATCTCGTGTATCGGGCCTTTGTTTTTCAGGTAGCAAAGGAAATCGGCAGGGAAGCAGCCGCCCTGAAAGGAAATTTTGAGGCGGTGCTCATAACAGGCGGTATTGCACACTCTGACGTGTTTATTGAGGATTTGAAGGAATATATCAGGTTTCTGGGAACCATTGCAGTGTTCCCGGGAGAAGGCGAAATGCAGGCTCTGGGAGAAGCCGGATTCCTGGCTCTTTCCGGCAGGGTAGCAATTAAAGAATATAGTTGAGGCGATTATGATCACAAGCGCACAGGAAATACTGGACGGTGCCAGAAGGCAGACCGGCAATAAAACGGTTGCCGTTGCCATGGCAAATGACACTTCCGTTCTTCAGGCAGTTGTCGAGGCGGAAAAGGATGGTTTGATCCACGCTATTTTAGTGGGTGATGCTTCAGAAATGAGACAAATTTCGCATGATGGCGGGTTTTCTCTGGATGGTATGGAAATTATCGACGAAAAAGACCCAGGAAAAGGATGTGAACTGGCGGTGGCCCTCGCGGCTGATGGAAAAGCCCAGTTCTTGATGAAGGGATTTGTTAAGACCGCTGTCCTGCTCAAAGCCCTCCTCAAAAGGCCCGAATTGAAAGCCCGCGACGTGATGAGCCACGTGGCCGTCGTTGACATTCCGGGACGGGACCGGTTGCTCTTTTTCACAGACGGCGGCATGATTCCCAAACCAGACTCCCGACAGAAAGAAGCAATCTGCAGGAATATGGTGGACTTGGCGGATGCGCTTGAAGTTACGCCTTTCCGTTTCGGATTTCTGGCTCCATACGCGGATGAAGAATCTCCGGAGCATGAAGATATCTGCAAACGCCTTGGCGATCTGGGGGAAAATGTCCATCCCCTTCCCTCCGTAACCGCGGAATACGCATTTCGTCAACTGGATGGCCTGGTAGCCACCGTTATTGAAGAGTGCAATACGATCATAAAAGGATTGACGCTATACACGGACACAGTTTTCTCCGGTCTTATCATGGGTGCTACCATACCGGTATGTCTGGTGTCCCGGTCCGATTCAGCGACAAACAAGAAAGCCTCACTGGCTCTGGGCGTATTGTATGCCGGGGGAGGTAGAAAATGATTGCCATTACAGGAACCCATTGCAGGCTCCCTGTCAAGGGACAGGAAATGAGTCCGGTCACCGCATTTGAATCGTTCTATTCAGGGAAGGTTCAGGATGTGATCATTAATGAGGCTGAATCCGCCGCAACCTTCAGCGAACTGCGGGAAATCGCAAGAAATATGAAGTGCAGCTTTTCCCATGTGGCCATTCTCCAGCTCAACAACCGCTCTCTTCTTTTCACCGACGGCTTTGTCCATCCGGAACCGGACATCTCCACGCTAACCAAGATCGTTGGCAATTCGGCCTTTGTGGCTGGGAAAATGGGAATCGACTCACCAAAGATTTCTATTTTATCCGCTGTAGAAGTGGTATCGCTCCAGATGGAATCAGCTGTTCCCGCTGCCGTCATGGAGGCCATGGGGTCCAGAAAGCAGTTTGGCCCCAATGTTCGTGTTGAAGGGCCACTGTCCATGGACGTATCACTCTCACCGGAAGCTGCCGCAGAAAAGCACGTGAACACAGTAGTAGCGGGCAAAGCGGACGTTCTGGTTGGTCATCGAGCTACCATTGCCCAAGGGATTTTCAAGACATTGAGGCTGTTCGCCAAACCCCAGTCTCTCATTTCGGTGCTTACCGATGGGAAGAATCTCTTCCCTATGCCGCTGAAAATCATGTCACCGGAAGATATTCGAATCACGTTAAATTTCTGCGATGTGACCGATTAGCAGGAGTGGGCCATCCAGACTGATGGCCCTGTTTATCAATAAAAAAACAGCAGGGCCGAAGCGGTAAAGGCAACGGCTGTTCCCACAATCGCCCGGGCACTGATATGCTCCTTGAAAAACAGCCTTGACAATGGGATCAGAAATAGCGGCGAGAGTGACATGAGGGTGGACGCGATCCCAATGCGGGTGTAGGCGATTGCAGCAAGTGAAAGCACAACTCCCAGAACCGGGCCCATAAAAGCCGCCCCAAGCAGCTGCGCCAACACTGGACGAACTTTCAACTTCTTGAAATGGCTCAGCAATCTCCCTCTGAAAACAGAAATCAAGCCGATGGCAACTGCCGCAACAAAAACACGGATCAGATTGGCCGAAATCGGGGACAAGCCACCGGCAAGTCCGTTCTTGGCAAATAGCAAGCCGAGCGCCTGTCCCAGAGCCCCGCCGGCTCCCATCAAAACACCCAGCGCGTAATGGGGGTGCACCTCGCCA
>CBEUWV010000262.1:0-3318 GCA_965546895.1 uncultured bacterium | reverse complement strand
TCTCGGGGGCACCTGTGCCAGAGACATTCCTGTTCCCATGATGAACATTCTAAATGGCGGTGCCCATGCAGATAATCGAGTAGATATCCAGGAATTTATGATTGTCCCGGCGGGAGCCCCAACTTTTAGAGAAGCGTTGAGATATGGCGCTGAAGTATTTCACACTCTAAAATCCATCCTGAAAGAAAAGGGATACAGAACGTCTGTTGGAGATGAAGGTGGATTCGCACCCAACCTGAAATCAAACGAGGAAGCATTGCAATTGATCGTTTCTGCAATTGAAAAGGCCGGCTATAAACCGGGGAAAGACGTATTTCTGGCGCTGGACCCCGCTGCCAGTGAATTCTATAAAAACGGTAAATATATACTGGACTCAACGGGGGATAAACTGGATTCCAGTGGCATGATAGGAGTGTATGAAGACTGGGTAGGCAAATACCCCATCGTCATGATTGAAGATGGGCTGGCCCAGGACGACTGGGATGGCTGGAAAGAAATGACAGAAAGACTGGGAAACCGGATTCAGCTTACCGGGGATGACATCTTTGTTACCAATACAAAAATTCTCCAGGAAGGCATTGATAAGGGAATCGCCAATGCAATTCTCATTAAACTGAATCAGATTGGAACTGTGACCGAGACAGTTGAAGCTATCAAAATGGCCTACAGAGCAGGATATGGAGCCGTTGTTTCCCATCGGTCCGGTGAAACAGAAGACCCCATTATTGCCGATCTTTCAGTGGCCCTGGGAACCCGTCAGATTAAAACCGGTTCCGCATCCAGGACGGACAGGCTGGGAAAATATAACCAGTTGCTTCGCATTGAGGAGGATCTGGAAGACGGTGCCCTTTACGCAGGAACAACTCCCTTCGATAAATATCTGTAAGGAGCACGATGCGTCGAAAGAAACCCAACAGAAGCCGAAATTTTGCAATTCTCAGTGTACTGCTTTTATGCTACCTGTTGGTATGGACTGCCATTATTTACAGCATGGCAGACGGTTATAAGACCTTTGTTTCACTGAAACAGAGACGAGAAGCGCTTGTGAATGAGGAATCAGTCCTGAAAGAACGTATTGAAGATATTCGAAAAAAGTCAGAAATGCGGCGGGCTGATTCTCCCTTCTTTATCGAAATGATTGCCCGGGAGAAACTGAAGATGGCCAAAAAAGGTGAGGTGATCATAAAAGTGGTGAAAGATGGCAAGACCACGCATTAATATTCCAACCTACCTGACACTGTTTAGAATCTTTCTCGTGCCCATTCTGGTCGTTGTAATGTTGACCCGTTTTGAAGGAAAGGTCTGGTTGGGCGTCGGTATTTTCTGGCTCGCTTCCATTACCGATTTCTTCGATGGATATCTCGCCCGGAAGAAGAAACAGGTAACAAGCCTGGGGAAGCTCCTGGATCCGATCGCCGATAAGTTATTGATATCCGCAGCGTTTATATCTCTGGTTGAAATGGGTCTGGCGCCGGCCTGGATGGTCGTAATTATAGTGGGCCGGGAATTTGCCGTTTCCGGGTTGCGGCAGGTTGCGCTGGCGTATGAAATCGTAATTCAGGCCTCCATGCTGGGCAAATTCAAGATGGTGTTTCAGGTTATTGCAATCTCGTTGCTGATTCTGGGTGAGAAATTCCATTTTCTCTGGGTTCCGGGGATCGTCTTTTTATGGATTGTCCTGGTGTTGGCGATCGGATCAAGTATTGACTACTTCATGAAGTTCTGGCAGAAAACCGGGGATGTTTTGTTAATGCCCCAGGAGACCGACGAATCGGTGAAAAATGATGAAGCGTAGGAAGCTTAAAACAATTTTTATCACCGGGATTCTGGTAATCACACCAGCCCTGGTCAGCCTGCTGGTTATCTACTACATCTTTAACAAAATCGATGGCATACTCAGCCCCGTTATTACGCACGCCCTTACCCTCTACGCCCCGGAAATCACCATTCCGACACCTGTTATCAGCATCGTATCAATTTTCCTGATATTACTGTTGATCTTTATAGTGGGTTTACTTGCGGGGAATTACATTGGCAGGAAGGTTTTTTCACTGCTGGATACGCTAATGTCTAAAACACCCATTGTAAAAGGAGTTTATACCGCGGTTAAGCAGTTTATGAACGCCTTCAAAATTAGTGACTCCAAACGTTTTCACAAAGTGGTGGCGTTGGAATATCCCAAGGATGGGATGTGGGTTATCGGCTTTGTTACGTCAGATGTCGGCCCCTCGAAAACGCACGCAATATTTGGTGCCCGAAAACCCTTGATCAACGTATTTATTCCCACGACTCCCAACCCCACATCCGGATACCTTGTTATGGTAGCACCGGAAAAAGTCCGGGAACTGGACATTACCATTGAACAGGGCATAAAATTTGTCGTGTCTGCCGGAGTCATACAACATGACACCCTGGAAAGCGTCCCCATAGAGAGTGAATAGTGAAGGGAAGGTGAGAGTGAAAGTGCGAGTGCGAGGCAGAAGGGATTTGGCTATTCTTTGCCTTTTGTCACCCATCACCCATCACACATCACTCATCACTCCCTGAGTAGGGGGCAGAAGGTGCGAGTGAAAGTGCGAGTGCGAGGCAGAAGGGAATTGGCTGTTCTCTGCCTTTTGTCACCCATCACACATCACTCATCACTTCCCCACATCCCCACATCCTCACAGTTGCATTGAGAAGTGCTCTGTACTAAACTCTACGGGTTATGGATAGAGAAAGACAGCTTATAAAACGCATTGGGATTTTTGATTCAGGGGCAGGGGGACTAACAGTCCTGAAGGTGTTGCGGAGTGCTTTCCCCGGCGTCGATTACTATTACCTCGGAGATACCGCGAGGCTTCCCTATGGCACAAAATCCAGTGAGACGATCATACGGTATACAAAGCAGAATGCCTCTTTTCTCTTTACCAAGGACATTGATGTACTGATTGTCGCCTGTAATACAGCATCCGCCTACGCGATTCCCGCTTTACGGGAATACGCGGGGGAAATACCCGTCACCGGCGTTATTCATCCCGGCGCAAGGCGGGCAGCTGGCACAACGAAAAACGGGAGAATCGGTATTATTGGAACGCAGGCTACAATTTCATCCGGTAAATATCAAAACAGGCTGAGAGAGATTAATCCGGGCCTGAAGATTTTCAGCGCTCCGGCACCCCTTCTGGTTCCATTGGTGGAGGAGGGACTGATTACAGGGGAAATCCCGGAAAAGATTATATACATGTATTTGGAACCTTTGCTCGATAAGAATATTGACACCTTGATTCTGGGATGCACACACTATCCTATGTTGAAACAGACGATTCAGGGGATGTA
>CBEUWV010000261.1:0-3322 GCA_965546895.1 uncultured bacterium | reverse complement strand
TGAGTATTCAGAAATTAAGATCAAACCGCTGGCCGTACTCCGGGACTGTGACTTTCCAGTGGAACTGGTTGCGTATTTTTTCTGCCATGGACTGAGCAGCGTCTGGTTCCCCGTGAACGATGAAGATGTGTTCCGGGGGACGGTTGAATCCCATGAGCCATGCCAGAATTTCCTCGTAATCTGCGTGACCCGAATAGCCTGTAATGGTTTCAATAACAGCGTTTACGGGGATATGTCGGCCGTGGATTTTCACGGTGGGTTTCCCTTCCAGGATGGTTCGCCCACGGGTGCCATGGGCCTGGTAGCCGATGAAGAGCACGGTGTTCTCTTTACCGGGGAGGCGTTGTTCCAGGTGGTGGAGAATGCGTCCGCCGGTGGCCATTCCGCTGGAAGAGATAATGATGCCGGGGCCTTTTTGATTGTTGATGGATTTTGATTCTTCAGTGGTGCGGCAGACCCGGAGATTTTTCGGTTGAAACAGTTCTTTATGCTCCAGGGCGAGGCGCCGGTTTTTAAGGTTCAGGTCCTGGATGTGCTGACTGAATACATGGGTGGTGGCAATTCCCATGGGAGAGTCGACGAAGACTGGGAGGGCAGGAAGGCGCCCCTCTTCCTCAAGGCGGCGGATGGTATAGAGCAGGGTCTGAGTGCGGCCTACGGCAAAGGCGGGGACCACCAGTATACCGCCACGGTCTACACTTTCCATGATGACCCGGACCAGTTCGTCGTCGGAAGGATTGGCACCGTGGCGGCGGTTACCATAGGTGGACTCCAGGATCAGGTAATCCACGTTGTAAATCTGGGTGGGGTCCCGCACCACCGGCCGATCCGGCCGACCCAGGTCACCTGAAAACAGAATTTTTCGTGCCTCATTATTGTGCCCCCGTTTGATGTCCACAAATGATGAACCGAGGATATGCCCGGCATCCCGGAACTTAACACGGGTGTTGTCGTCCAGGGGGATTTCGTCCCCATAATGGAAGGTACGGAATCGGGACAGGACAGCTTCGGCGTCGTCCGTTGTGTAGAGCGGCAACGCAGGGGAGTGACGGGTAAATTTCTTTTTGTTTGCCCATTTTGCGTCTTCTTCCTGGATGTGGGCGCTGTCTTTCAGCAGGATGTCGCAGAGTTCTCCGGTGGCGTGTGTGGCATATACCTTTCCGTTGAATCCTTCCCGTTTCAGCTTGGGCAGGTAACCGGAATGGTCCAGATGGGCGTGGGTAAGGAAGACGGAGTCAATGAGACCGGCTGACACAGGGAAGTTTTCCCAGTTTTTCAATCGGTTCTGTTTTGGACCCTGAAACAGGCCGCAATCCACAAGAATCTGCTTGTTGCCGAGATCCAGCAGGTGCCGGGATCCGGTTACTGTGCCGGTTGCACCGTAAAATGTAATGGCGGTCATTTTGCCCCCTTTTCGGCATGATATGCCGAAGTTGCAGTAAATCTTTCTAATAAAATCATTTCTTTCCGATTATTCATACCGAAAACTGGAACCACCAAGGAATTCCCGGAGTATGGATGTTGGTGGAATAAACCGGGACGAAAGAGGTTTGAAGTAGGAAAGGAACTTCAGCAGCCTCTTGACCTCGGCGAATTCCGGCTGATTCTGGTACACGGCTTTCAACAGCGGTTCCGCGTATTCTTTCAGTACGGCCAGTTCATAAAGCAGAGAGGAATTGAACATGATGTCGGCATTTTCCTGGTACGGAAAAATGTTCTTTTCTTCTCCCCTTCGAACAGATGGCCAGCGGCGCAGTGTTTCCAGCGCGTCGTGTCCGCGATATTTGTGGTCTCTCACCATCCGTCGGATTAGCCGATTGTCAGTGGTGGGAATGCGGTTCTGGCCGTCCACCGAAATCTGGGTAAGGGCAGACACATACACTTTGTATGTCAGTTCATTGTCGATGTCGGCTATGAGTCTGGGATTCAAGCCGTGGATGCCCTCAATAATGATCACGTGATTCGGGGTGATCTGCAGGGTTTGACCGTCCGGCATTGATTTCCCCAGGTGGAAGTCGTAGCGGGGAAGCTGAACCTCTTTCCCTTCCAGGAGAGCATTGAGGTTTTCATTGAAAAGCTTTATATTCAGCGCCTCCAGTGCTTCAAAATCATACTCGCCGCTTTCGTCTTTTGGCGTTTTTTCCCGATCCAGGAAGTAGTCATCCAGTGAAATCGCAACCGGTTTCATTTCCGCAACTTTCAACTGAACGCCGAGGCGTTTGGCAAATGTGGTTTTCCCGGATGAAGAGGGCCCGGAAATCAGCACGATCCGTATTCGCTCCCTTTCCCGGCTGATGCGGTCTGCCATTCGCGCAACCTTCTTTTCCTGCAGGGCTTCAGCGATGCGGATAATCTCCTGTCCATGGTTGTGCTTCCGGATGCAATTATTGAGGTTGCACACATAGCTGACGTTGAGAATTTCGGCCCACTGTTTGTGTTCCTGAAAGATCTCAAACATCTTGTCCTGGGGAACCACATCTTCCAGTTTCGTCGGATCGGATGCAAGAGGGAAGCGAAGGAGCATGCCGTCGTAATAGGGAACAAGATCAAATGCGGGGATGTCTCCGGTTGAGGGGATCAGGTAACCGTAAAAATAGCCGATCGTATTGTCCAGATAGTACACAGAGGTGTACAGTTCTACCCGGTCCTTGAAGAGACGGGCCTTTTCTTCCATTCCAACCTCATGGAATAGTTCTATCGCTTTTTCTGTTTCCATTTCCACACGGCGAAACGGCATATTATTTCGAATCAGGACCTTCATCCTTTCTCTAAGCCTGCTGATTATGTCTCTGCTGAGTTTTCCGGAAAGGCCTTCGATTTCGCAGTAAAATCCTTTGGAAACGGAGTGTTCAATGGTGAGAAATGCATCGGGAAACAAATCCCGTACCGCTTTGTGGAGGACAAAACACAGGGACCGAACCACCATTCGCATTCCGTCCGGATGGGTGATGTCAATGAACCGCACCCGTTTGGGCTTGAAAATGTTGTAATCCATTTCTTTCAGTTCATTGTTCACCATGGCACCGAGAATGGGATAGCGAGTCTGAATTTTCAATTGTTCCGCAATCTCCGTGAGAGATGTGCCAAGTTCCCACTGCCGTTTTTCTCCAATGTTTTCGCAATGAATTTCGATCATTCGTCTCATGCTGCGCCCTCCCGGTCTCCCGTTGATGTTGGAATTATCAGATAAATTGGTACATAAGTCAAGCAAACGACCTTCGGCCGAATCCCTTCGGGATGAGTAGGAGTTGGGGGCAGAAAGTGCGTGTGAAAGTGCAAGTGCGAGGCAGAAGGGAATGATGGGGGAAAAAGTTTAAGTTTA
>CBEUWV010000260.1:0-3336 GCA_965546895.1 uncultured bacterium | reverse complement strand
TGAATCAATTTAGGGAACATGTTAACTCCGTCTCCTCAAACTGGCGAGAAAATAGCCGATAATACCGATCGTTATCGCACTATCCGCAATGTTAAAAGATGGCCAGTGATGGGTATTTACATAAAAATCAAGAAAATCTGTCACATATCCGTGGAAAAATCGTTCTCCCTGGTTGCCGATGACGCCTCCCATCAGGAGCCCGAGGCAAATCACGGCAAAACGATGAGCTGCGTACTCATTGTAAACCAAATATAAGAGCAGAAAGAGCCCCAGTATGGATGCAATAGCAAAAAACCATGTATTCAGGGCTGTGGGTTTCCCCTGGTTCATCAAACCAAAGGCGGAGCCGAAATTACGGACATGGACAATGTTGAAATAGCCAACTATTATCGGTTTCCCGGCACCATAAACAAAATACGAATGAATAAGGTATTTGCTTACCCAATCCGCAATTGCAATGACTGCGGCTACAATAAATGCCTTTGATTTTCCTTCAAATCCGATTTGACTCATCCCTGCTCCACAACTGACGCGCAACGAGAACAGAGTCCCTGGTCATCCAGGTTATCAAAATTCCAGCAGCGTTGGCATTTCTCTCCGGATGCCTGGCTGACTTCAGCCTCGATGTCATTTCCGTCTCTTTCCACCAATTCTACTTGTGAAACAATAAGATAACGATTTAATTCTGCCTTCAACTCACCGAGCTTATTCAACTTTTCACGGCTCATAGAAATGCGAACCGCCGCGTTCAACGGGTGTCCGATAACCTTATTCTGCCGGGCTTCCTCCAGTTTTTTCAGTACTACTTCCCGAACTTCTGCAACGCTCTCGAATTCTCTTTCCAGTGAATTATCGATTGGGTACTCCAGTTTCTCAAATTCAGCGAGGTGGACACTTTCCGCTTTCCCCTTGAACGAGGGAACAAATTGCCAGATTTCATCCGCTGTGAAACTCAAAACCGGAGCAACAAGCTTCGACAAAACCCGGGTGATGTGAAACAGGGCCGTCTGTGCAGACCGCCGTTCTTTGCTTCCCGCCGGGTAACAGTACATTCTGTCTTTCAGCACATCCAGATAGAAGTTGCTCATTTCAACAGTACAGAAGTGAAGGACTTTGTGATACATCAGGTGAAATTCATAGTTATCAAATGCTTCCACAACAGATTCATTCAACACGGAAAGACGGTTCAGCGCCCACTTGTCAAATTCGTGCATCTCAGCGAATGGAACTGAGTCCGTTTCCGGATTGAAATCATATAAATTACTGAGCATGAATCGTGCTGTATTCCGTATTTTCCGGTAAGTTTCCGAACTTCTCTTTACGATTTCAGAAGAAATCCGAACATCATCCTTATAATCCAGTTGAGACACCCATAATCTCAATATCTCCGCTCCGTACTGGTTGACGATATCCTGTGGTGCGACCACATTCCCCATGGACTTAGACATTTTCTTCCCGTTCCCATCCAATACAAACCCATGTGTAATCACCGTATTGTACGGACGCCTTCCCTGATTTGCCACCGCAGTCAAAAGAGATGAATGGAACCAACCCCTGTACTGGTCCGACCCTTCAATGTAAATATCCGCCGGCCAGGGCAGATCCTGCCGCTTGCCAAGTACAGCGGCATGGCTGATGCCTGAATCAATCCATACATCAAGAATATCGGTTTCCTTTCTGAATTCTTTTCCACCGCATTTGCGACAGACCGCGCCTTCCGGCAGGAACCGGCTCAGATCGTCCTCAAACCACGCCGCTGTTCCCTCCTTTTCCACAATGGCCGCGGCCTTTTCGAACATCTCCGGTGACTGAAAAATTTCTCCACAGGATTCGCAATAGGCCGTTGTTATGGGCACACCCCACTTGCGCTGACGGGAAATACACCAGTCCACCCGTCCGGCAATCATATTGTGAATCCGCTCTTCTCCCCATGCGGGGATCCAGTTCACTTCCTTTATTTCTTCAAGAGCTTTTTCTCGTAAGTTATTTACGTCTATGGAGATAAACCACTGCTCTGTCCCACGGAAAATAACAGGATTCTTGCAGCGCCAGCAGTGAGGGTAGGAGTGCTCAATATCTGCCACGTTCAGGAGTACGTTCTTTTCCTTCAAAAGCTCCACCACCTTTCGGTTGGCCTTGAAAACATATTCCCCTTCCATCAGTGGAAATTCTTCTGTGAAACGTCCTCTCTCATCCACTGGAACCAGGACAGGAAGGCCGTACTTTTGACCGATAATGTAATCATCCATACCATGGCCCGGTGCAGTATGGACACAACCGGTGCCCTGCTCCAGCGTCACATGTTCTCCCACCAGTATCAGCGACTCCCTATCAATAAAGGGATGACGGCAGGTCCAGCGATCCATTTCCCTTCCCTTCATTGTCTTCAAAAGCTCCATGGACTCGATGTTACATTCCTTTTGAAAATTATCCGCAAGATCGGTAGCCACCATGTAAACATCGCCCCCCGGCACCCCGTAAAAGCCGTAGCTAAATGTCGGGTGAAGTGAAATCGCAAGGTTTGCAGGGAGCGTCCACGGTGTGGTGGTCCAGATCACCACAAAAACCTTGCCGTCCACGCCCTCCACGGGGCTCTCCAGTGGAAACTTCACGTAAACTGAAGGGGATGTATGGTCATCGTACTCGACCTCTGCTTCGGCCAATGCCGTCACACAGGAAGCACACCAATGAACCGGCTTCAATCCCTTGTACACATAGCCATTCTTAAAAAGTTGGCCAAGCTGGCGAATAATTTCCGCCTCATATTCCGGCTGCATGGTCAGGTATGGATTCTCCCATTCCCCGAGAACCCCAAGTCGAATAAACTCCTCAGTCTGCGTTTTCACATACTTGGCGGCATATTCCCGGCAGGCATCGTGGATTTCTCGAATTCCAAGCTCGCGTTTGTCAATCTTCTTCTTGCGGAATTGTTCATCCACTTTCAGCTCAATGGGCAGGCCGTGACAGTCCCAGCCGGGCCGATAGGCCGTATTGAATCCCCGCATAGTCCGTGATTTTACAATAATGTCCTTCAAAATCTTATTTAAGGCATGACCGATGTGTATGTTGCCGTTGGCATAAGGCGGTCCGTCATGGAGACAGACAACCGGACTTTCTTTTCTGCTTTCACGGATTCTCCCGTAAAGATCTTCTTTTTTCCATTTCTCCAGCATTTCCGGTTCACGCTTTGGCAGATTCGCCCGCATGGGGAATTCCGTGCTGGGCAGATTCAGCGTGCTACGGTAATCTTTTTTCTCAGACATACATCAACCTCCACATCGTCCTTAAACAAAGCAGAATTGTATCACAAACAAACGCCCCGTAAAGGCAGTTCCT
>CBEUWV010000259.1:0-3345 GCA_965546895.1 uncultured bacterium | reverse complement strand
ATCCGGCAGCTCAGGTGCGGGTGGCTGTTTATCCCAGCCGGAGCCTTCCAGCCAGTCCCGGACATATTGTTTATCGAAGCTGGGGGGATTTTCCCCTTCCCGATACTGGTCAGCAGGCCAGAAACGGGAGGAATCCGGTGTGAGCATTTCATCCACAACGCAAATTTCCCCGTCAATGACGCCGAATTCAAATTTGGTGTCGGCAATGATAATACCCCGTTCCAGAGCGTAATCCGCCGCATGGCCATACAATTCAAGGGAAGCATCCCGGAGTTTAACCGCAACTTCCTTCCCCACAATCTCAACCATTTTGTTGAAGCTGATGTTTTCATCGTGCCCGGAATCCGCTTTGGTGGACGGGGTGAAGATGGGCAATTCAAGTTTAGAAGCTATGTCCAGTCCCCTGGGAAGCGGATAGCCACACACCTGGCCGCTTTTTTCATACTCTTTATAACCGGAACCCACCAGATACCCTCTCACAATGCACTCTACCGGAAAAATCTCGGCCTTTTTAACGATCATCGCCCGATCCTTAAAAAAATCAACTTTCTTCAGTTCATCCGGAAAGCGGCTAAAATCGGTTTCAACCACATGGTTCTGCACAATTTCTCCTGTTTCTTTAAACCAGAAGGCTGAAATTCTGTTCAGCACTTTGCCCTTGTCCGGGATTTCACTTCCCAGTACCGAGTCAAAGGCTGATATTCTGTCGGAAGCGACGAAAAGGAAGTGTTCACCCAGGTCATAAATATCCCTTACTTTCCCTCTTTTTACCGGTTCCATAAAATGTTGCGGCATCTGAATTTCTCCTCACACTTGATAAACTGCTTTATACCACATATCATGGATGGAAACAGCAGGTTTGGGAGGAAAACCATGAAATTGATTGAAAAAATCCGATATCAGGTGAGCATCCGGGCCCTTTTTGACGCACTGGAGATAGAAGAAGGCGCCCTTGGTTTTCACTGCCCGTTCCATGACGACGCTGTCGGAACAATCATGCTGAAGGAAACGGAAAACCGGTTTAAGTGCAGCGCATGCGGTACAAGCGGTTCTTCCGTGGACGTAGTGAAGAAGGTAAAAAATCTGGATACGGACAGTGCGGTGAAGTGGATTGCTGAACGATTCAATATCGAAGCAGACAGTGGCGCACATGAAAACCTCCTTTCTTCATGGAAAAATGCCCACGAAGCCACAAAACCTACATTGGACCAGATAATGGGCAAGTCTCAGGACCGGGAAGTATCAGCAAAAGATATGAAACTTTTCAACGCTATTTATGAGCACGCTGAACCGGATCAAACCGCTGCCATGTTTCTGGAACATCGGGGCTTCACTCCTGAGCAGATTGAGTCTGTGGGATTTCGTTTGTTGCAGAAGCCGAGAATCCTTCTGGTGAAGCTGATGGAGGAATACAGCAAGGATGATCTGGATGCTGCAGGCTTGCTGGACCGAAATCGAGAATTCATATTTCAAAAGCACAACCTGCTGATCCCCTTTCAGGGCAAAGCCGGACTGCATTTTCTCGCCGGTTGGGACATGGGGACAAACCGCCATCCCCTGATATTTCCACGGGGGAAAAATTGCCCGCCGTGGCTGTCTCCTGAAACCGTACACCGGGACCCTGTTTTTGTCGTGGAACATCTCACCGGCGCCTTGACATTTTACCGTGCCGGGTATCCCGCACTGGCGGCACCGGGTAGAATCACACCGGAACTTCTTTCCATGCTTTCCGGTGGGACTGTTTCGATTTGTGGAGAAAAGACGGACCGGGGCAACCGATTTAACCGGGAAATAATTAAGTTACTTACGGAACACAATATTGATTTTCTCATTCGGGAAACAGAACCCTGTTTCGACAGCTTTCTTGAATACATCGCGGCGATGCGCAGATGACCCGGACTGAAGGACCATGGGCAATAAGAAGGAATTAGTCAGCGCATCCCTTGTGGTGGCCCTGTGGCCGCGGATGCGCTGTATCTGGCGTTTCAATTGCCCAATCTCTTCCGCCGGTTTTACGGCGACGGGGCTTTCAGCTCAGTGCTGGTTCCCCAACTTTCCCTGTTGTCCGATCAAGATGACAAAAATGCTTTCCTGTCCAGGAACTTTCTCTTCATGGGTTCAGTGGGGGCCCTGCTTACCTTTCTCACGGTCTGCTTTGCAGATCCACTGGTTAGCGCTCTTTTCCCAGGCACCGTCCGGGAGGCCGCAACCCTTGCAAAGGTGGCCACTCTTCTGCGTTTCATGTCTGCCTACCTGTTTTTTGTATCCCTTGCGATGGTATGCAAAGGCATGTTCGAGTTCGCGAAAATATTCAGCGTCTCTGCAGCAACTTCCCTACTGTTTAACCTCACTGTCATCATTTTTCTTCTCTTCTTTCGCGGCTACGTCGCCGACCCGTCCCGCGCCTTTGCCATTGGGGTAGCTGTCGGCGGAGCTGTCCAGTTTTTCACTCACTTATTTTTTCTCCACCGCCTGTCTTTTCGCTTCACTTTGAAAAGGAAACCACCCGATTCGACAGGTTCTTTTTTTCGAAAAGCCATGCCGGTGATGTTGACCATGGGTGTATTTCAGCTCAATATGCTGGTGGGCCGGGGCGCAGCCTCTTTTCTCCCCACCGGACAGGTTTCCTCGCTGGATTACGCTTCCCGTATCATTGAGATTGTATTGGGGCTAACGGTTCTTCCCTTAGCCGCCACCATCCTGCCCCACATTTCCGAAGCTGTTGTTTCCACAGAAACAAAAACCACCGAGGCGCTGACCCGGTTCTCACTGAAATTGATTACCATCATTACAATTCCCGCAACGGTTGGGCTCTGTTTACTGTCTCAACCCATTGCGGCACTTTTATTTCAGCGGGGACAGTTTGGTGAAAAAAGTACGGTGCTGACAGCAGACGCGTTGTTCTATTTTGCACTTGGCCTTCTGTTCCTTGGTATTTTTAAGGTACTGGCACAGGTGTCATTTTCCTTCCACAACACCGCCCTGCCCTTTCGTGCGGCGGGTTTCGCCTTCACAGTTAACCTTGCTTTCTGCATTCTCATGTCCGGACCCATGGCAAATGGCGGAATCGCCTTGTCCGCCACCTTAAGCGCATTGGTTGGAACGGGTGTTCTGATTGCCGGAATCGGTCGTCACATGAAAATCCACTGGAGAAATATTGCCGGCATTTTCCTGCGGTCAGCGATAGCAGCCGGGTTGATGGCGGAAGGAATTTACCTTCTCAAAGGCCGCATTACCGGTAAATTCAGTGTACTTTTGTTGATTGCCGCGGGAATCATCCTCTACGCCCTTGCATTATCCATATTGATGATGGGAGAATGGAGGGAACTTATTGCAGTTAGCACC
>CBEUWV010000258.1:0-3345 GCA_965546895.1 uncultured bacterium | reverse complement strand
CGGATAACGACATAGCTGCCATAGTCAGGTATTGTTGTTGGTCCGGCCACAATTTCACCACCGCCGTCTCTTACTTCCCCCAATGACTGATCAAGATTGTCCACATGTATATACATCAACCACTGTGGCGGAAGATCTGCATTGCCACCCCGGGAATGGCAGATTCCCGCAGTGCATTCTCCTGCCGCCGTCAGCATGCTGTAATCTTCGTAGTTGCCCATTGGCACGGATTCAAAATGCCAACCAACTACTTTCCCGTAAAAATCTCGAACTGCCTCAGCATTTGAAACCGTCAAATCATGCCAGCCAATCGTTCCTGCGGCAGGCTTCGCTTTCATCATTCCATTCTCCTTTTTCGGATAATTATGGTTTAAGTTTACCATGGAAGAACAGATTTTACTCAGTTGCGGTATGATGATTTCATGTCTGAGCTACCGGTTTCCTTTGAGTTTGTGTTTCGAAAATATGACTGGCAGGAGATCAGAAAGTGCCCGGGGCGTTGGATATTACGTGGCGGGGCCACACCAGTGTCTCCCCTGGAATTCCTGGGAATGGAGGGAGTTCCGGTTGAAATTCATTCGCCCGCGGTCCCGGACCCCGTTGTGATGATACCGTTTCCGGGCGGGGGAATGATTTCTTTTCACCGGCTTGATGGCCGATGGGTTCACACGTTGAACACGGTATCGGGGTTCAAACGGAAGCAAACAGCCCTTACTCTTAATTCAACGGCAAAACTGGAATAGCTGTCTTTAGCTGTTCACCGCTGCCAGAGCCGCCTCATAGTCCGGTTCCTGCGCAATTTCCGGAACCTGCTCTGTGTATCGGACAATTCCATCCTCATCAATGAGAACAATCGCACGGGAAAGAAGTCCCTTGAGTGGGCTGTTGGCAATGCCCACTCCGTAGTCCTGTCCGAATTCAGGGGACCGCATCACGGACAAAGATTCCACATTGTTCAATCCTTCTGTTGTGCAAAACCGTCCGTGGGCAAATGGGAGGTCGGCCGAAATGCACAATACCAGTGCGTCTGAATTCTCTCCGGCTTCCTTGTTGAACCGGCGTACGGAATTTGCGCAGACAGGCGTATCCAGGCTGGGAAAAATGTTCAGTATTAATTTCTTTCCTTTGAAATCCTTCAGAGAAACATCCGCCAGATCGGTTCGAGTCAGTGTGAATGGAGGAGCAGGAACTCCAATTGCAGGAAGTTCTCCAACTGTTTCGATCGGGTTGCCTTGAAGTGTGATGGTTGTCATAATTACCTCCGTACTCTAATTTACTTCCTTTTTTGTAAAGTAATCCAGACAATTTGTCAAGTGGAAATAGTCTGGAAGTGTGAAATGCACCCATCTGTAATTTTGCCAGATTACCGAGGATGTCATACCCGCGCCCACTGCTTTTATGGGCTTTCCCTAATTGAATAAATTTGAAAATTTGCAGAAACAATCAAAACAGTGTATATTCTTGTCTATAGGAACTATTTTTATTTGAGGTAATTTACAGGTAGAGAATATTAAACTTTCAGCTGCGTTGTATGGAAGGAGCAGAGAATGAACTCAACACCTAGTCTTGCAAACATTGTGGAAGTTTGCCTGAGGCTTGACCAGCTTTCGGAAAAAACATACAGGCAGTTTTCAAAACAATGTGAATCTGCCGAAATCAGTCAATTCTGGGAGCGAATGGCCCGGGAAGAGTCCACACATATATCATTCTGGTCTAGCGTCTACAACCTGAAAGGAGTTGAGGACCTGCCTATGTTTTTCGATGAACCTGACCTTGTACTGGAAGAGCTGACAAAGCGTGAAGCGGATGCCAAAGCCATGATTGCAAATGCAGGCGACTCACCGGACACCAGAACGATGTTTCTCATTGCCCTCAAACTGGAATTCTTTCTTCTTCATCCTGCCATTGGGACATTGTTCCAGTATCTCGGTTCACACACGAACATGGAAAACCCGGGTAAAGTCTACGATCAGCACATTCAAGCATTTCTGGAAGAATTACCAAAATGCGGTCTGCTCACTCCGGAACTGGAGCTCATTGGTAAAAGCCTGGAACGCCTCTGGGCTGACAACAGGAAGCTGGCACAACTGGCACAGCTCGCCACCCATGACTATCTGACTGGGCTGTTGAATCGACGTGGGTTCAAGGAAATGGCCTATCCGCTGGGTACTCTATCTGCAAGGAACCTCAGCCTCGTCTCAATACTCATGATTGATATTGACAATTTCAAACAATTCAATGACCGCTTCGGGCATAAAACGGGAGATGAGGTAATCTGTGCCGTTGCAGACGCCATGATAACTTCTCTGAGAGCGTCGGATATTCTGTGCAGGTGGGGCGGGGAAGAATTTGTCGTGCTGCTGCCCTCAACGGAAGCTGAAGCTGCACTTCAGGCAGCTGAAAAACTGATGGCGAACATTCGAAAAATACAAGAGAAACACGTTGGCGTTACCGTGAGTATTGGAGTGGCTGGCGGCCCTTTGTCCCAGTCGTGTGAACAGGACCTGGATAAGATGATCGAGAGAGCAGATGAGGCATTGTACATTGCCAAAGAACGGGGCCGTGATCAATGTGCGATAAAACGGGGATTCGGCCACTGACTGAAAGAAAAGGACCGAGATTTCCAGAAGCCCAATTTTAGTGTCAATTGGGCTTTTCCCCGTACCGGCGATCAGCATTTCCAATATTCCGAAATCCTATCCAGTTCGAAATCAGACTCTGTGATTTCTAATCTGCATGGTATGATATAAGTGCTATTCCGTTTGTGCGCATTCATACTTTTTAATCGGGGGATATAATGAAAAATTCTTCTAAGGGTAAGAACTGGAAATCATACTATGAGCTCCTCTTCAATCCCATGAGTTTAATCGGGATTGTGCTAATAGTACTCTCCACTTCCACATATGTCGTGACCGCTTTGATCGGGATTATATCCGGACAAGGTGGTGCATATTCCGGGATTGTTACGTTCATTATCATGCCGCCACTGTTCATCCTTGGCCTTATTCTCGTCCCTGTTGGCATCTGGCGGAGACGGCGATATTTGCACAGAAAAGGCGTAACAAAGTCTCGTTTTTTCAGTATAGATTTCAATATCCCCAGGCATCGTAAATTTTTTCTATTATTTACGGTCCTCACCCTTTTTGTGTTGATACTGGTTTCATCCATGAGTTATCAAGCTTATCATTACAGTGAATCTGTAAAATTCTGCAGCTCCTGTCACTCCGTTATGGATCCAGAAGCAATCACGCACGCTCTGTCTCCCCACGCACGGGTTTCCTGCGTGGAATGCCATGTGGGACCGGGTGCTGGCTGGTACGTGAAGGAAAGAAGCGGGACATGGCT
>CBEUWV010000257.1:0-3358 GCA_965546895.1 uncultured bacterium | reverse complement strand
GACGACAAGCGGAGGGCGTGTAAGCCGGCAGATGGGCCGGGACTTGAGCGTCAACAGATAAGGAGGGGGAAGGTTTGATAACTGTGCATTTACCAGAACCTGCATTTCAAAAACTGGGTTTTTGAAATAGGAACTTTCCCTGAAGTGTACCGTTGAGCTTGCTCAAAAGGCGAGCTTCGGGAAAAGTTTCGTACTGCCGGCGTTAGTCGGAAGTGCAGGTTCGCCCCCCCCTTCGCAACCCACCGGTGAATCCCCTCTGGTCAGAACACTCCCCGAATTTATTTGCGATTTTTTGAAACATTACCTTGCAATACACAGTACTATGTTTTGTACAGAAGGAGGTGGGAATGAACACACAATTCAAGAAAGGCGCCTTGGTCTTGTGTGTGCTGACAGTTCTGAACCGAAAAGACTGTTACGGCTACGAACTGGTACAGACCATTTCCAAACATGTCGATGTAGCGGAAGGAACCATTTATCCGTTGTTGAGACGATTGGCTTCGGAGGGACACTTCGAGACTTACCTCCAGGAATCCGCCGGAGGCCCGCCCCGAAAGTATTATCGGCTCACAGAAAAAGGGCAGCAATACAGGGATGAGCTGGAAGAGGAATGGACCGCTTTTACTTCCGGGGTAAGCCGGATTCTGACACCGCCGATTAAAGGAAAGGGAAAAGGAGAGGGGAAATAATGGACAGGGAACAGTTTCTTGAATCAATGGAATTGTCACTGAAGGGTCTTCCGGAAACTGAGGTAAAGGAAATCCTTGAGGATTACCAGATGCATTTTCAGGAAGGAGCAGCGGATGGACGGGATGAAAGCGACATTGTCGCAGCGCTGGGGGATCCGGCGGCAATCGGTCGCATGTTCCGGGCAGATTTCATGGTGGCAAAAGCAGGCCATGCCGCCACTTTCAAGAACCTGGCCGCCGCCGCAACAGCAGTAATTGCTCTGGGCCTTTTCAATCTGTTGTTTGTTGCCGGACCGGTTCTAATTTTTTTCATGGTTCTGATAGCTGTCTGGGCCTTAATTGTCATGCTGGCCCTTGTGTCCATAACGGTCATAGTGGCGTCTATATTTTACGCACTATTTCCATCGTATTTCATCGTTGGCGGTGCCTCTCCGTTGATCTTGGCTCTGGGATTCTTTTTCCTGGGGCTCGGAGCACTTTCCCTCAGTGCGCTTCTTGTGATTTCAATGGCATTTCTGACAAGATTCTGTTTCCAGCTTCTGGCTGGTTATCTTAAATTTAATCTAAAAGTTATTCAAAGAAGGAGGTCGGTATGAAACTGAAAAAAATTGTCCTGACACTCAGCGCGGTGTGCATTCTGTCTTTCGGGGCTGCGGCGCTGCTGCTACACTCGGTCCAGAGTTTTGCAGACAGCGGAAACAGTGTCGTCAATGTGGAAATGAATGCAACCGGTGATCTGAACCAGGTGGATCGGATCGAGGTTCTGGACAAGACGAGCGCTGATGTTCGAATTATTGTGTCCGGCACAGACAAGGTGTCTGCTCACCTGTACGGGAAGGTCTCTGGAAACGTGGAAATGAAGCAGCCCAGGCTCACCATCCGGAAAAAAGGCAGCACGCAGACCATCACGGCCAGTTGGAACAAGAATTGGCAGAATCGAGCCTGGTTTAATGTGCATTACCGCTGTGAGATGAAACTCGACATCACCGTACCCGAGAATTACAGGGGAGCTGTCAGTGTGGTGACCGCTTCAGGTGATGTGCATACTGAGGCGTTCCATGGCAAATCCCTGGAAATAAAAACCAGTTCCGGGGATGTGAGTTTCACTGATTATTCGGGCAAGTTGTGCAAAATCAGCACGGCATCGGGAGATGTCATCGGGAAAAATATCCAGGCGGACCGCTGCAGCGCCAGTACCGCATCCGGGGACATCACGGTTAAAGATTCCCGTCTCGTTGAGTTTCGCGCACGCACGGCCTCCGGTGATATTTCGGTCCGTTCCCTGAAAACAGACAAATTCAGTACCCAGTCCGCAAGCGGGGACATTGTGCTTTTTGAACTCACCGGGAAGACTCTTTCCAGCAGCAGCGCTTCCGGGGAATTAAGTGTCAGTGGAATTTCCGGGGACAACCTCTCCTTCAGTACGACCAGCGGAGATGTTCGACTGCGCAAGGTCACGGGGAACCTGGAGGCCAGCTCCACTTCCGGAGACATCAAGGCCGATGTGCTGAGCTTTCCAAAATTCATAAAACTTTCAACAACATCCGGTGACATCAGACTGAATATAACCGGAAAGGACCCCTACGGGTTCAGGGCAGAAACCCATGGAGATATCTCATTCACAGGGCCCAAAGGACGAAGCGTAACCGCTGAAAAGAATCTCACCGTTGATTGTGAAAAATGCGAAAGACAAATATCCGCCATGTCTGTTTCCGGAGATATTGAAGTCAGATAGGAGCCAAGTGGGGACAAGGTTGAGTTTAAGTTTGAGTAAAGACAGAACGCAAAACGGGTACAGGCACCTTGGGAAAGTTGCCGGTCCCCGTTTTGCTCCCGTCCCTCGCGCACTTGCACTTTCACTCGTTTTTCCCTGCCGGCTCAACCGGCAGGAAAAACGAAGGGTTTCATCAGGGGAAAAGATTTCGTTTCGCGGCCGGAAAAGGCTGTGAAGATACGGTTGCAGATATCAACCAAAACCCGGTCAGTCTCCAAATCAGGTGTCAGTTCGGAAAGAGGCCTTTTTGACATATCCTGAAGCCGTTCCGGCAACCCTCCGGGCAGTGGTTCCAGTTGGGAGCGACACTGGTGGCAGTAAAATTTCTCCGAGCTGAATCCGCAGTTCTTTCCGTCGCTGAGAGGTGAACCGCACTGAGCACAGCTCTCAAATTCCGGGAACACACCCAGCAGTTTCAGGCTCCAGAACATGAAATAAACAGATGCAGTCTGCAGATCATCATTTTTATCCAGGAAATCGAAAGTATGCGTCAGCAGACGGTAAAATTTCGGGCTCCCTTCCTCACCGTGAATCAGAAGGTCTGCCAGTTCGGAATAGAATGAAAAGGCCATAAACCGGGCCATGTCACCGGATATTCGCTTGAAGTAGCTTTTTGTGACCGCCGCATTATTCAGGGGATGCAGATTCTGCCCCTCCTTTTCAAACCATTCCGCTTCCACAAAATTAAATGGCTCCAGTTTGCCAGCCACAGCAGATTTCAATCTTGCCCCGTTTTTGGCGATGAGAGATTTCTTCAGTCCGGATTCGGTCAGCACCACCGCTACTTTATCCGCATCGTTGATGGTGAAGGTCTTAATCACATAACATATTGATTTTATAACAGCCAATATACCCTCACTGCTCAATTCCTGAAAACTTTTTCTTTAGATAGGGA
>CBEUWV010000256.1:0-3369 GCA_965546895.1 uncultured bacterium | reverse complement strand
TTTCGGGATACTCCTTATGTGCTTGCTTCATTAGCTTCAAAGTACCATCTCTGGACCCGTCGTCCACCAGCACGATTTCGTACGGCTTATCAAAATCTTTCATTGCGTTTAAAATTTCCCCTATCAGGGGTACAATATTTTCCTCTTCATTGTAAATGGGAATGACGATAGACAGCTCAATTCCGCTTTCTGGCATATTCTCGCTCCTCATAGGCAATTCCCCGACATTATACCTGATTCCCCCTCACTTCAGAAGAAAGAAAAGAATATGAGAAGTGCGAGGGAAAGTGCAAGTGCGAGAAAGAAGGGAATGACGGCCTTTGACTGAATGGCGGAAAAAAGAAATTTAAGCCTGAGTTTGAGTTAAGAATGGGAACCGGCCTGATCCCTTTTTCTTCTCTTTACTTTCACTCGCACTGCTGCGAAGCGGCTGAACCTATGTGTTGAGTCTCCTGTTTTTTAGAGAAATCAAAGGAAAGTACGGGAATTGACAAAAACAATTGAATTCTTTACGATGGTTCCATGGTACAAATCAGCTTTTCCAAGAGAGAAATACTGGTCAAAATCGTTTACTACGGCATGGGATTGTGTGGGAAAACCACATCATTGCAATACCTGCATTCTGTCATGGACCCCAAAAGTACCACCAAACTCTTTTCGGTCAAAACAGACGAAGACCGGACACTGTTTTTTGATTTCCTGCCCATTACTATCTCAACGCTCAATAATTTTAAGATTAAACTTAAAATATATACTGTTCCAGGCCAAGTCAAGTACAATGCGACACGAAAAGCCGTTCTGGCCGGTGTTGACGGTGTTGTTTTTGTCGTGGACAGCCAGGAAGACCTCCTTCAGGATAACGTTTCCAGTATGAAGGATTTGACGGGCAATCTGAACTACTACAAACTGAACCTGGATACCCTGCCTCTGGTTCTCCAGTACAACAAGCGAGACTTATCCCCTTTGACTCCGATTCCCGATCTGAATGACACACTCAACCCGGACAATAAATTCCCATACTTTCCCACTGTGGCCATTCGAGGTGAAGGAGTTGCGGACGCATTTCTCGAGATCTGCAATCTTTCAATGAAGCAGATTATCGCAAAGCACAAGCTGCCGGTTGGAGAAGATATCCTGGATTCTTTTCTCCTTTCTTTGAGACAACCAATAGAAAATCAACCGGATGAAGAAGACACTGAATCAACTGAAATCGCCCGGGAAAATGCGACCCTGAACATCCAACTGAATTCCGCAAGCGCGGATGAGGAAGAAGACGAGAGCACTTCGCTCCTTCGTCAGGCCGTGACCAGTAACATACAGATGGCCGACCTTTACGATGAGCTGGAAGAATTGAAGAAATCGCTGGAGCTTCGGGTGAAGGAAATGATTACAGCTAACCAGATCAGTTCTACCATGCTGGCAGAACTGGAAACTGACCGGGTGCTTCAGCTTGCCGCCGAAGCATTTCAGCGTCATGGCGACTTTGGAGTCTCTATTCTGCTGGACGTCGGGGCTGACCAGGAATTGAAAGGGGTGGAACACACCAATCTAAGAGAAGACCCGTTGAACCATATTATCCTTGAAAGCGGGTTATCGGCAGCAAGAGCTATCATCCAGCGCAACCGACTCGTGCTCCTCACGCGACACAAAAATCCCTCCATTTTTGAAAAAGTCAGAGGTGAATTACCTGAGATCAAATCTGTGGTCTGCATCCCGCTGGTGGCCAAGGGTAAATCCCAGGGCATTATCAATCTGTATTCCAGTACTGCTGAAGCATTCAAGAAAGACACCTTGACCTATTACCACCTCCTTTCAAATAATATCGCCATCGCTCTGGAAAATGCCCGGCTCTATCGGACCGTATCCACTCTGAACCGCACCCTGGAATCCAAGATGGCCGAGATCAACCAGTACGCGGAGAAACTGGAAGAAATGGTAAACCAACGTACTTCAGAACTCCAGGCTGCCAACGCAAAACTGGAAAAATCCATAAAAGAACTGGAGACAGTGGACAAACTGAAAGACGATTTCATGGGCCTGATGTCCCATGAACTCCGCACGCCACTGACATCTATTATCAGTTATTCCCAGAGCATGCTGGAAGGGATCGTGACGGAAGAATCAGATAAACAGCACTTCCTGGACGTTATTTACACAGAAAGTCGCCACCTGTCCACCATTATTGAAAGAGTAATAGACACTGTGAACTTCGAAAATGGCCGCGCCTACATTGAGATACAAAATACAGACCTGGGTGGCATAATTGAACATGTATTGGAAAAACAGAAACCTGACCTGGAGAAGGCAGGGATTACAATTCTGAATGATGTCGGATCTTTTCAGATCATGAGTGACCCCGCCCGAGCCGAACAGGTCATTGATTACGTGACAGAAAATGCCATTCAGCACTCGCCACCGGGGGGCTCAATTTCGTTCACAGCATCCGTGGAAAAAAATCTCGTGCGTCTATATGTCAAGGATGAGGGAGCCGGTGTCCCGCTGGCTTTCACCGAAATGATTTTTGACAGGTTCAAACTAATGGAAAGTCTTGATCATCACACAAGGGGATTGAGGCTAAGTCTGCATCTATCCAGACTCATGATGCGCGCAGTGGGTGGAAACCTCTTCTTAACAAACCCCGGGAAAAAGGGAGCCCAATTCTGCATTGAATTCAAACTTGCGTAAACCAATCATTTCATTGATCCCTTATCTTAATGCACTTCCGCTTACTCATCCATTGAAAACAGAAAGTTCTACGTATGAATTGAGTACGGATATTCCTTCTGAATCCTGTAACAGACTGGCCACCGGACAGGTGGATGCCGGACTGGTATCTTCCATATCACTGCCTGAAATCCCTTTCGTCCGTGCAGTAGACGGTGTGGCCATCGCTTCGGAGGGCCCTGTTGAAAGTGTCCTTCTTTTCTCGGAAAAATTGCCGGAGCAAATTCATTCAATCGGTCTGGACCCAGCCTCCCGAACTTCAAATGTACTGATCGAAATCCTCATGTCCCGATGGGTGAAAACAGAATGCAGATTTCTGCCCTTCCATGGAAAACTTGTGGAAGGGCTGCGGAAAATGGATGGAGTTTTACGAATCGGAGACCGTGCCTTTCGATCCGCCCTTGAGAACCCTTCCCTGGTTGCTATGGATCTGGCCACTGAATGGAAAAACTTCACCGGGCTACCGTTTGTTTTCGCAATGTGGGGCCTTCGGGAAGGCAGCCCGCTTTCCCCCGACATGTTTCGGGAGGCAATGAAATCCGGAATAGCCCGGCGTATCGAAATTGCGGATCGTTTCAGCCGGGAACATCAGTTCACCAGATCGCAGCAGCAACTCACACGTCGCTACCTCACACACAGCCTTCA
>CBEUWV010000255.1:0-3379 GCA_965546895.1 uncultured bacterium | reverse complement strand
TGGTAAAATAGACCGCTTTGCAGACATCAGCGCCACGCGGAACACCCTGAAATTTCATCGCCTGAAAAATGAACCCTACTATCTTGGAATTTTCCTGACCGGCGCCTACCAGGATGCCATGGCCAACGCCCATAACCTGTTTGGAACTCCAGACACTTTTTTTATTGACATCACAGGGGATAATTGCTTTGAAGTCACCCATCATATACCCGGAGATACGGTTTCCGACATGTTGATCTCAAACGGCTACAAGCCTGAGGTGATAGCAGAAAAATGGGGGAAAGGATCAGAAATTAGCGAAATACTGAACGGTAGTACCTACCTGCATCGAATTCCTACTGCAGGACCGGAGCAAGGTACCGCACCGGTTTCCATTTCCATTCGGATTCGACAGATGGACTGTCCACGGTGCCGGACTGACATCAGTGCGCTTCTTTCAGATCTGCCGATGGTCAGCGAATTCAAAATTACTGAGAATCATCTTCACCTGACTATTGCCAGTGCCGAGCTCATCCCCCATCTGGAATCTGTACTTAAAAAAGCAGGTTTCTCAGTTGAAACAGAACCTTTCGGAGGGGACTGACACAATGTGGGCAGATACCCATTGCCATCTTGACGCCCTTACTGAACAAGAGATTGATGGGGCTGTCTCCGTCGGCGTCACCCGATTTGCCATTGCTGGGGTGACCGGTTGCTCAAGGGAAGCCGAACTTCTGACAGAGCACCATGAAGAAGTGTTCCTGATGACAGGCATTCATCCCCTTTATATTGACAAAGCAGACAAAACAACTCTGAATGATGTTTGGGAGATTGCTGAGAATCAACCCAAATGTGTGGCAATCGGCGAAATTGGACTGGACTACTTTGACAAAGGAGTGGACCGGAACCGGCAAAAGGACTTTTTTCGCAAACAACTGAAACTTGCGCAAGACTTGAATCTCCCTGTATCCATTCATCTTCGCAGGGCCTTTCCCGACTTTCTGGAAATCATTCAATCTTTCTCCAGTTTGACAGTGGTGATGCACATGTATTCCGGGTCAGCAGAGTTTGCCCGCCAGCTGCAACAGGTACTCCCCCGTGTTTTCTTCTCTTTTGGTGGTCCTGCAACCAGAACCGACGCCCGAAAGGCACATTCGGTTCTGCGTACCCTGCCTTTCGACCGGATTCTCGTGGAAACGGATGCACCGGACTTACCACCACCGGGGATGTCTTCTCCCAACGTGCCTGCAAATCTCCCCATCATTGGTACTGGAATCGCAGACATACTGGGCATGGAGGTAAAGGATTTTGAGGCCCTTACCTGGGAAAATTCCAGGGAGGTTTTCCAGTGGTAGAACAGTTTTCAAAACTCATCCCAATGATTGGGGACAGAGGAATGGAGATTCTGGAACAGTCCCGGGTACTGGTTGCAGGTCTTGGTGGCGTCGGTTCTTTCTGTGCAGAAGCATTGGTCCGCTGTGGTGTAGGTACCATCGGTGTAATGGACAGCGATCGGTCCGAGCCTTCGAACATGAACCGGCAGCTCTTTGCCCTGCATTCCACACTGGGGGAATATAAGGTGACCAGCTTCCAGAAACGGGCAAAAGACATCAACCCGGATGTATGTGTTGAAACCTACCCGCTATTCCTCAATCGGGAATCAAAGAATGAAATTGATGTCACTTCATTTGATGTCGTTGCGGACTGTATTGACGCATTGGTACCGAAACTCAACCTGATTCTCTCCAGCCTTGAAAACAATATCCCCATAGTTGCTTCCACCGGTGCCGGGTTCAAGATTGATCCCACAAAGGTGAAAGCCGGCTCCATATGGGACACAAGGAACGACCCGCTGGCCTATCAGATGAGAAAGAAACTTCGCCAGTGGGGTTACGGGGATACTGATTTTACCACCGTTTACTCTCGGGAAAAAAGGCAATGCCCACCGGGTGAAACCGCCATTGCCTCCATTGTTACGGTGACCGGCACCTTTGGCCTCACCATTGCAGCCAGCGTGCTGGATCTTCTGTTGGAAGCAGAAAAATGAATTAGTGAAAACAAATTTCACACTTATGTTCATTTTCTTATCACTTTATAAAAACAGATCGACAAAATAATAACACATAATATTTATTAAAACTTTTTACTTTACAAAAACTGAAACCGGTATACATTATATAGGCGTACTCTGAATGTTTATTAAACAGGAAGGAGGTTTTGTGGAGAAAAATTTATTAATAGTTCATTATAATCCACGGGATCTGGAACAGCGAGCCAGCTGGGCTGCGGAACTGGGATTTGCCGCCACCACAGTTCATAACTGTGATGAAGCATTGAACGCAGTTGCCAACACAGACTTTCTACTTGCCCTCATTGATCCGCTGCTTCCTGGCATGTCCGGATTTTCCCTGGCAGAGAAAATCGCAGCATCCTCGCCTGGAACAACTGTGCTTCTCGCAAGCGCCCTCTACAAGCGGATGCAGTTTGTGGCTCATTCCGGCGCAGCCAACATTCGCATGGTCCATCTGGACAAACCCCTGGACGAAACCAGCTTTAAAACACTGATAACCAGACAGGAGGCCCCCGTTGAAAACAAGGAGAAAACTATCAGGCCCCCTGAGAAACAGAAACCTGAAGCGTCTAATCGGATTGACCTGGGAGAACTGCTGAAACTGGACCCGGAACTGAACAAATTATGGAATTGAGCTACAAATAATAAATGACTGAGTCCTCGGCTTTCAACATCGCATAAATGGATGTCAATTCGGCTTCTTCCTGTAGAAATACTCGTATTGAATAAGATGTATATTTCCCTTTTTTGCTGGACTTCGTCCGGATCAGCTCCCGTGAAATGGGCCTGCCTGTCACTGCCTCTATCTTTTCCAAAAGCAACTCAACATTAAATTCTCCGGTTTTCCCCATGATCTTGAAGTTATAATCCACCGGGAAAGACACCAGGTCTTCGATGCTTTGCTTCTTTCCTGTCATCATGCAGAAGTTTTTTTCAGGATCAGCCCCATTTCCGTTGTTTGATTGTTTCGACATCCGACCTCCTCAGAAATCCATTTTCTCAACCGTTTCCACGCACTCCGTCACAAGAGCCTCAATGCCCATCCCGGCTTCTGCTTCCCGGGCCTCTTCCAGCTTCCCGTAAATTTCGGGAAATTTCGGTACAAACAGGGAACAGCAGTCTTCATGCGGCTCAATGGAAATTTCATATGTACCAATCCTTTTTGCCTGTTCAATAATCTCAAATTTGTCAAAGGAAAGAAGCGGCCTCAGTATCATCATGGGAGAAACATCGGTGACACATTCCAGATTGTCCAGCGTCTGACTGGCCACCTGTCCCAGGTTGTCTCCCGTAACCACTGCCCTGCAACCGGTCTTCTTTGCAATTTCT
>CBEUWV010000254.1:0-3389 GCA_965546895.1 uncultured bacterium | reverse complement strand
CCGCCGGCTTTTACAAACGCCATGAAAACGGTATTAATCGCTGCCATTCCGCTGGCAGTCCCCAGCCCCTTGTGTCCGTTTTCCAGTTCCGCCACTGCGTCTTCCACAGCCTTCACTGTGGGATTGAGCATTCGAGAGTAGATGTAGCCTTCCTCTTTACCGGAAAACAGTGCCGCACCGTGGTCGGCATCCCGAAATTTAAAGGTGGAAGTCTGGTAGATTGGAGGCGCCACAGCAAGGTGCTCGTTTTCACTCATCCCGGCATGTACGCATAAGGTGTCTATTTTGTGTTTCATTGTCACTCCTTCGCTTTATCTATCTATTTTCTCAATGGTTACATTGATTTCCAGCAATATTCAGTGTGTCATTCAGGAAGTCTTTTACAACTTTTTCCGCATTGTCCGATGCCACGCCGACTACAACATCTACACCCTTGTCCACAAGGATTTTCCGGGCACTCTCCCCCAGGCCACCGGTGAGAAGCACATGGGTTCCCTGGGCCGCAATCCAAGTTGGAATGACACCCGGTTCATGGGCCGGTGGCGTCAGGGTCTTGTCCTCTACCACAATCTTTTTCTGTGTATCCACCACAAAGAACGCGAATCCCGATGCGTGGCCGAAATGGGCATCCAATACATTGTCCGCGTTTACCGGCATCGCGATGGTCTGAATCCGATCGTCTTTTCCATGCGTCCCGGCCGCTGCCGCTGCGCCCATGCTGTCAGTTTCCTTTTTCGCGGGCTGCTTCTCTTCCAGCTCACTCAACACCTTTACGATGGGATCAAAAGATGACATTTCCTTGAATGCCTGCATGAGCTTTCCGTCGTCCGATGCTTCCATCAACGTATGATTCAGCGGAAGCTTTGCCAGCAAAGGAACGCCTGCGTCCTTTGCCATCAGTTCCCCACCCTTTCCGGGGAATATCTCAATGGCTTCACCGCAGTGGGGACACTGGAAGGTACTCATGTTTTCCACAATGCCCAGCAGGTCCAGGTTCATTTTCTTGCAGAATGTGATGGATTTCTGTACATCTTCCACCGCAAGTCCCTGGGGCGTGGTTACGATGATGCCCCTTGCGTCTGGAATCATCTGCAGAATGGACAACGGCTCGTCTCCGGTTCCGGGAGGACAGTCCACGACGAGGTAGTCCAGTTCTTCCCAGTCTACGTCGGAAAAGAACTGCTCAATGAGGCCGATTTTCAACGGCCCACGCCAGATCAGCGCTTCTTTGTCGTGGGGTAGCAGGAATCCCACTGACATCAGCTTCAGATTGTCTGTCATGGGAACCGGAATCATTTTCTCTTCATCCGTCATCCCCGGACGCTGGTCTTTTACACCGAAGATGCGCGGAACACTTGGGCCGTGGATATCCACATCCAGGATGCCCACCCGGTGACCTTCCACCGCCAGTTTTGTGGCAATGGACGCCGCAACGGTGCTTTTCCCCACTCCGCCCTTGCCGGAAAGAACCACAATTTTATGTTTGATGCCGCTGAGGGCTTTTTCCACCTGGCGTTGCCGGGCAATCTGCTCGGGATTCTGATTCATTCCGCACGAACCTGTTGAACAGGAATTTTCACTCATGATGTACTATCCTCCAAATAATTCAGTTGATTCAGTCTCTGGGCAAGCTGGAAAGCACTTGCTTCCATACGTTCGCAACTGCCATTGCAACCGGAGAACCGGATGCCGCCTCAATCACAGTTTGACCATTGTTCATGGCCGAAATGACTTCGTTCGCATGATAGGGAATCCGGCCCAGACGGTCAAACCCGCCCTTTACGGCCAGAGCCTCTATGTTATCGGACATTTCAGGGTGAATGTCAAACTTGTTTATGACCACACCGCCGGAAAGTTTGAAATGAGACATCAATTCAAACACCCGCTCAAGGTCGTGAAACCCTGACAATGTGGGCTCTGTCACTACTACAATGTAGTCAGCCCCGGTTACTGAAGCCACCACCGGACAGCCCACACCGGGAGAACCGTCTACAAGGATTAAATTTTTTCCCTGCTCCACCGCCGCCGCCCTGGCATCGTTTCGAACCCGTGTTACCAGTTTTCCGGAATTTTCCTGCCCGGGGTTCAGCCTTGCGTGGAAAAAAGGTCCCAGCCTGGAATTGGAATGGAATACCGTTCCGGTGTACTGCGGCTCAAATAGAATGGCTTCGTGGGGACAAAAGTAGTAGCAAGCGCCACAGCCTTCACAGGCAAGGGGGTCTACCACGTGATCTTCACTGATGGCATCAAATTCACACACTTCTCTGCACTTTCCACAGGCAGTGCAGGGGTCCTGGAGAATTTCTGCCAGCTTTCCGCCGGTAAAACTCTCCGTGTGATAGGTTTCCGGCTGCAATATAAGGAACATGTCGGCGGCATCCACGTCACAATCTGCCAAAACCGCATTCTGTGCCAGAGATGCAAAGCCCAGGACCACTGTTGTTTTTCCGGTTCCGCCTTTTCCACTGATGACTACGATTTCCTTCATTGCCCCAACTCCTCTTTCACCGCGTCTAAAAGCCCTGCAAATCGGTATCGATAAGCCGGAAGTTCGCGGATTACCAGATTCCCGTGGGAATAGCACTCAGCAATCTCCCGTTCCAGCGGAATACTTCCCAAAAGGCGAATGTTCTCGCTCCGGCAAAAATCCGCTACCAGTGTATTTCCTTCCATCGCCCGATTTTCCACTACACCGAACTTCAACTCCAAAACTCGACACATCTCCACCGCCAGCTTCAGGTCATTGCGGCCAAATGGCGTGGGTTCCGTTACGAGAATCACATAATCACACCCCTGGATTGTCTCCACAACGGGACAGGATGTCCCCGGTGGTGAGTCCAGTATCGTCATACCGTTTGCAGGAAGCCGGTCCTTGACAAACTTGATAACCGGTGTGGCCAGTTCGGTACCGATCTTCATTTCCGCGTCCATGAAAAGACCCCGGCCAAACTGGCCTTTTGAAAATGTCCCGATGCTCTTATTCAGTTTGCCGATTGCATTTTCCGGACAGATTCGCATGCAGAACCCGCAAGCATGGCACATATCCTCAAACACATAAGTTTTGCTCTTTACCGTAATCAGTGCGTGGAATTCACAGTGGGAGGAACACAGTCGGCAACCGGTGCATTTATCATTGTCAATAACCGGCACCTCAATGGTGACCGGACAGGTTTCCATGACTTCCGGTTTGATAAATAGCTGGCTGTTGGGTTCTTCCACGTCACAATCTGCCAGTGTCACTGCCTCGCCCATATCCACCACTAAGGCAGCCAGATTGGTGGCTATGAAAGTTTTGCCTGTACCGCCCTTTCCCGATGCAACAGCAATCTTCATTGAAAAACACCCTCCCGGAATCCACATTACCACAGCAAATGCGTGTTCACTACACA
>CBEUWV010000253.1:0-3390 GCA_965546895.1 uncultured bacterium | reverse complement strand
TCACCAGGCTTGACAATGACCTCAGCATTATCCTTGTAACTGCCTTCGGCTCCATCGAATCGGCCGTGGAGGCCATGAAACTGGGCGCAGAAGACTATCTTTCAAAACCACTTGATATGTTTGAATTGAGAAAAAGGGTAGAAAAAATTGTCGGAAACAAACGCTTGAAACGGGAAGTTAACCTGTTGAAACAGCGTCTGGACAAGAAATACTCCTTTTCCAGCATCATCGGGAATTCCCCGGGCATGGAAAAATTGTTTGAGAAGATTCTCATGGTAGCCCCGACCAACAGCACCGTGTTGATTACCGGTGAAAGCGGGACTGGAAAAGAATTGATTGCAAACGCCATCCACCAGAATTCACCCCGGAAAAATGCCATGTTCCTCCCTATCAATTGCGCGGCAATTCCCGCTGAAATCCTGGAAAGTGAGCTTTTTGGTCATGAAAAAGGTGCCTTTACCGGTGCGATCGGGAGAAAAATCGGAAAATTTGAAATGACCAGCAACGGGACACTGCTTTTGGACGAAATCGGGGAAATGAGCATGGATTTGCAAGCTAAGCTTCTTCGAATCATTGAACAAAAAGAGTTCATGCGGGTAGGCGGAAGTGACATTATCAAGGTCAAGACCCGAATCCTGGCCAGCACAAACCGAAACCTCGATGACCTGGTTCGGGATGGCCATTTCCGCGAAGACCTGTTGTTTCGATTGAAAGTTGTTCATCTGACAATCCCGCCGCTGCGGGAAAGGCGGGAAGATATTCCCTTGCTTATTAATCACTTTCTAAAACGATTTTCAGAGGAGCATGAAAAGAAAGATTTGGAAATCGGTTCGGATGCAATTCGATTGCTTTCCCGTTACAACTGGCCTGGGAATATACGCGAACTGAAGAACGTGATGGAAAGTCTTGTGATTTTCGCTCAAAATAGTACAATTTCCCTGTCGGAACTGCCGGAAGAGATTGCAGGAAACGGTGGAAATTACGGGGCGGGGAATGGTGAAGTCGGGGAATCAGCCTCCATGAACCCTGAAGATTCCCTGGTGCTGAAGATCGGCACACCGATGGCAGATGTGGAAAGGGAGCTCATTCTCAAAACCCTGAAGCAGTGTGACGGCAACCGTACGGTCGCAGCACGGATACTGGGGATCGGATTGAGGACCCTGCAGCGAAAACTAAAAGAATACGGCGAGGTGGAAACCGATGAAGACACTGCTGGCGATTGATCCGGATGCTGGGTTCCACGCAAAGGTAAAAGAACTGCTAAAACCGGGCCAGGTAGAACTGGTCAGCACGAACAAAGGTGCAGATGCGGTCCAGCTTGCTGTGGATGTAAGTCCGGATATGGTTATCCTGAACCTTGAGTTAAAGGATCTGAACGGATTCCTTGTTTGTAGTTCATTGAAAAAGAATCCAAAAACGCGAGGCATCCCCCTCATCATAACCTCCAGTGAAAAGACGGAAGAAGATTTTGATCAGCACCGGAAACTGAAATTCCGGGCGGACAATTATTTTCGCAAGCCCCTTTCCGCAAAAGAACTGGGCTCTCTTCTGATAGATTTCCTGGGAGCTGGGGCAATTCAAACAAAGAAGGCCGAACCCCTTGGCGCTGATTTTGACGAAGAAAATATCGATAAGCTTCTTGATAGTACATTTACAGCCTTCAGTACCGACGGGTCCCAATCGAACGAAGAGGCGTCAATGTCTTCCGAGCCGGCTGAAGAAATCCCCGAAGAAGATGTTCCCGTCGATGAAGGTGAAGAATTCAACCTGGAACTGGAACTGAAAGAAGAGGAGAAGGAGGACGTTGCCCCTTCCGTGGATTTAAGTGATCTGGAAGAGGATGAAGAAGAGCCCGCTCCCCGGGTAGAGACCGGGGACCTGGAAGAAGAAGCCGGAGAGAAGTCGGAATCAGACATAAAAACATCACCTGAAGATGCTTTTAAAATCAATCAACTGAAGCAGGAGGGACAGCAGAAGGCCGTCCAGGTTATCACACTTCAGAAAGAGAACGAATTTCTAAAAAGCGAGAACCGGAATCTCCTGATGGATCTGACATCCCTGAAAGCTGATATCACCGAGCGTGAAGAAGAACTGGCCCGGAAAAAGGAAGCCATTGAAGCTGAAAGTACGGCCATTAAAGCCCGACTTGAAGAAGCTGAAGCAGAAGTGTCCACTGCAAAAGCAAACGCCGAAGAGCACACCCGGCAATATCAGGAACTGGAAGCCCGAAATCTGAAACTGGAAGAAGATATTGATGCCCTTCAAAAAGAAAATCAGGGGCTTAAAGGTGAAATGGAACAAAAACTCGTGAGCCATGAGGAGTCCCTTGCCGAATTGAACCGGCAGCTTCTGGATCAAGAGAACAAAACTCAGCAATTGGAAACGACTTGTCAGGAACTAAAGGACCGGGAACAGTCTTTGAAGGAACAAGCTGAGAACGCCTCCCGTGAATTTGGAGAAAAAGAAAGCATGCTGATGACCACCATTGAGAGCCTCACAAAGAACACACGGGAACTGGAAGACGAACTGAAAAAGAACCGGGAAAAACTGAAGCACCTTTCAGACATTCTAAAATCAGCCGCGGAGGAAGTAGACGCTTCGGAGTCATAAGAGATGAGAAAAACTATCATTTTGATTGCCTTCCTGTTGATTGCGCTGTCTTCCTGTCGGCACAAGCCCGATGACATGCCATTTCGAATTGTTCTTTCCAGGGATTTTACCGCCATTCAGAAAAATGATGTAAAAACAATGGCCGCGTGTCTGTCATTGTTCGATGAAATAAAAGCCAGGTACGGGGAAACCGGTGGCGCAGTCCTTGAATTTAAACAAAAGGTCAGTGACATCTCAGATAAATACAAACAGGAATTACAGGACGGCATGCTTCATTTTGACGCCTACGGGATTGAGACTGCCCATATCATGGGACTGGGAAAAGGCTTCTATTACGAAACGGTGAAAGTGGAGGAAGCTGGAGATACTGCCTCCATCACACTGGCTCACAGTTTCCGCTACGACAAACTGGATTACAACGTATTTCCGGAAGGCACCACGCTTTTCTTTCTGTCCTGCCCGGTGGGGAAAATACTGAAAGTCAAAACCGGGGAATACCAGAAGGGTTTGCGGATGCTGCTACAGAAGGTACAGACCCGCTGGTATTTCAAAAAGGACCTCCAGGGAAAATGGAAAATTTCCCGGATGGAGGTTCTGCCAGATACCGCCCATTGCATTCAAAGCCACCGCCCCCGATATTGAAAAGACAAGCTTGAGTAAAAACCAAGGTTAAGGTTGAGCCCAGATAAGATTCGGAAAAGGCAGGGATTTCACCGCAGAGGCGCAGAGAGGGAGGAGGACGCTGAGAAAGAAAGAGAGGAGCAGAAAGGGAATTTAACA
>CBEUWV010000252.1:0-3393 GCA_965546895.1 uncultured bacterium | reverse complement strand
TTCTAACCTCATCCGGAATACCTGTTTCCAGATACACCGTCCCACCGTCTTTCATCTCACCGCCATAGGGTTGTGACGATCCGCCGTGACGGAACCTAGGAGCGTCTCCCGCTTCCTGAATGTTCATTCCAAAGTCAATGATATTGCAAAGTACCTGTACATGTCCCTGTGGCTGCATCGAACCACCCATCACGCCAAAACTGAAAACCGGTTGTCCATCCTTTGTTACGAAACCTGGAATGATGGTATGAAAAGGCCGTTTTCCCGGGGCCAGCTCATTGGGATGGCCCTCCTTCAGCGAAAATAATGTTCCCCTGTCCTGAAGAGTGAATCCCAATCCCTCCGGCACGATTCCGGAACCAAAACCGAGATAGTTGCTTTGGATGAACGAAACCATATTTCCTTCCCCGTCCGCCACGGTCAGATAAACAGTGTCGCCGTTTTCAAGAATGCCTTCCCCCGCGGGAATGGCTCGCAGTGCCTTTTTGGGATTGAACAATTTCAGCCGCTCAAGGGCATATTCACGACTGATCAGACGATCCAGATTCACCTTCGCGAACTTTGGATCGGCATAGAACCGGGCCCGGTCTTCATAGACGATTTTCTTGATTTCAATAAGGGTATGAAGGTAGTCTGCACTGTTGTGGCCCATCTTCTTAAGGTCAAATTCACGCAACATGGCCAGCATCTGCAAAGCTGCAATCCCCTGCCCGTTTGGCGGCAACTCCCATACATCATATCCCCGATAATTCACTGACATTGGCTCCACCCATTCCGGCTGATAGTTTTCAAGATCCTCAGGCGTCATGAAACCGCCTGCTCGAGTCACCGCGTCCGCAATTTTTTTCGCGATGTCTCCAGTGTAAAAGGCATCCCGGCCTCCCCTTGCAACCTTTTCAAGTGTCGCCGCCAGTGCATGATTGCTGAAAATATCCCCTGCCCGGGGAATCCTGCCACCCGGTGCGTATGTCCGTTGAAATTCCGTATACTGAGAAAGGTTCAGCACGCCCCTTTTCCAGTAGTAAGCAATCACTTCGGTTAATGGAAACCCCTCTTTTGCGTACTTGATTGCCGGCGCAAGAATTTCGCCCATTGGGAGCGTACCGAATTTTTTGTGCAGTGCGAACCAGCCGCCCACGCAACCGGGCACAGTAACCGGCAACCCACCGAAAGACGGCATCTGTTCATACCCCAGAGCCCGCACCTGTTCAGCAGTCGCCAGTCTTGATGCCGGACCGCTGGAATTCAGGCCGTAAAGCCTTTTGCTTTTCGCATCCCAGACAATGGCAAACAGATCTCCGCCCATTCCCGCACCAACGGGTTCCATCAATCCAAGAGTCGCGTCCACCGCAATGGCAGCGTCAATCGCTGATCCCCCCTTTTTCAGGATGTCAATGCCGACCTGGGCTGCGAGCGGTTGGCTGGTCGCCACCATCCCGTGCTTTGCATAGACCACCGACCTCGTCGCGTCAATCCGCCCCGTCAACCTGTCTCCGGAAAAACCATGCACACACATTATCAACAGCACGAATGCAAGAGATACCCTGAACATATTTCTCCTCCTCTGCGGTTTTTCAAAGTTTATCAGACTTCAGTGCAACAGCAAAACATTGCGATATCGCATCTCACAATCCACATCTATTTTATACCAGATCAATAGCTTAGGGTTATAGAAATATGCGCATCTTCTAATATAACAACATTTCTTGTGCATTATATTGTGAATTTTTGCATTTTTTTATTGAAAACACGTCTGCAGTGGTTTATAGTTCAATCAAGAGCGTATTTGGTCATTTCGGCATTCTTGTATTTTTGCAAAAATACAAGGGAACGCCAATTCATTATTCTTTAATTTCGGTTCTTGTAATGAATTCTTATTTGTAACCTATCCCCAACAGGAGGTGTTATGAAAGCTCTATTTATCGACAGTACCTTGTGCATTAATTGCAAGGCCTGTCAGGTGGCGTGCAAGAAATGGCATGCCCTTCCCGCGGAAGGAGCGGATACCTATCCGCAGGAATTGAGCGGAACCAGACTCACGCTCGTCAAGGATCACTGCGAACCAATTGACGGCACTCTACGTTTATTATTTTTCAAGGATCAATGCCGACATTGTGCCCGGCCCAGGTGCGTAGCGGCCTGTCCGCTGAATGCCATCGAGGTGGAGCCGGATACGCACGCGGTGGTGATTACGGCGGCCTGCAATCCGGATGAATGTACGTTGTCCGACGGCACCCGCCCGTGCGAAAATGCCTGTGTATACCAGGTCCCACAATTTAATGCCACGCGGAACCGGGACCTGAAGTGCGATCTCTGCTTTGATCGGATCACAGATGGAAGCGGTCGCGGAACCAGTTGCGCGGATGCCTGCCCCACAGGAGCCATCACGTTTGGTGATATGACTGAAATCAGAAAGGTGGCAGCACAACGGTTGCGAGAAGTTCAAAGCGATTTTCCCAATGCCACAGTATATTCAGGTGCCTACGGTCGAACAAGTGTCATGTGGCTTTTGACGTCTGAACCGGCAGCCTACGGCGTTTGACCGCCATCAAAATGGACCAATGGAGGCATTCATGAAAACAACAAGACGTGATTTTCTTAAGTGGACCGGCGCGACTGCGGCCGGTATAGCGGTTTCAACGATGTTGGAACGGGACCTGTTGGCTTTCAGCAAATTACCGCCGGGGCAGGGATATTATCTTTCCACCGAAACCCGGTTCAGCTGTTGTGGAACGTGTGACAGCAATTGCGGCCTGTTACTTCATATTCAGGACGGGGTTGTTGTGGAAATCAGCGGAAACCCTGCAGATCGGCTTCAAGGGGAGGGGAAGGCCTGTGTGAAGGGCCAGTCAGCCATGCGCAACCTGTATGATCCCAATCTGTTAAAAGTTCCCTTAAAGCGGACGAATCCCAACAAAGGCATAGACGAAGACCCGGGTTTTGTGGAAATCAGTTGGGATGAAGCTTTCCAGTTGATCGCAGACCGGATGCGGGAAACCATTGATACCGTCGGCCCGAAGGGTATTGCCATGATGGTACGGCCCAAGGAAAGCGACATGCACCTTGTGCAGGCTCTCGGGACACCGAACCAGATCTGCCACGTGGACACTTGCTACCTGAACCATGAAACCAGTTGGGTCACTGTGTTCGGAACCGGCAAGAGCCGCACCTGGGAAATGGAACAATCGGATTTCATTCTGAGTTTCGGTTGGGACATCCCCGGAAAGTCCAAGATGGCCCAGTTGAACACATATCTGAAAGCCAAAAAGAACGGCGCTCGGATAGTGGTTCTGGACCCCAGACTCACTGTTACAGCTAATTTTTCTGACGAGTGGATCGCCATTAAGCCAGGTACGGATCTGGCATTCATTCTGGCAATGATCCATGTACTTA
>CBEUWV010000251.1:0-3400 GCA_965546895.1 uncultured bacterium | reverse complement strand
AAGTCTCCTCTTGTTCTTCCTCAGCGCCCTCGTCCCTCTCTGCGCCTCTACGGTAAAATCCCTTTCTTCTTTTCACCACCCGGTATCCGATCACCGGGATTGAGGTCCCTGTGAATCGGGTGCGATTCGAGTGATGGACCACTGCTTCTTTTCATATTTTGCGGTTATTTTGTACCAGTTTCCGCCAGTTTCCGCGCGTAGAAAGGCAATGCCGGTAACCCGGGAGAAGGTATCCAGGTGGATACTGGGGTCTTCGTCTGCCAGAAGCCATTCCCATTTCGGGTCCCTGGCCAATTCCTGCTTGATAATAGTGATAATGTGATGTTTTTTCAGGCTTTTTTCAAGGAGTTTTTCAATTACATCCCGTTTCATCCCCTTTTCTTTTAGCCGGGACAAAAGCTTCTGCATAATGGCAGTACTTTTTTCCTTTGTCTGATCTATGGATTTTTCAAGGAGAGAACGGACAATTTTTAGTTGAGTTTTACCGGTAAGAAGTGATTGAAGTGTTTCCAGCAAAACAACCTTTAAATACGCCTCCCGTGTGGGGAAAAAATGATGCCCCTCAAGGATGGGTTCTTCCTTTTCGGCAATTGCCAGCTTTTCATTCATTGTCAGAATTCCCAGTTCAGCGTCGGAATTCCGTTTTAGAAAGTCCAACTCCTCCGGCTGGTATTGTCCTTTCGCGAACGAAACGGGAGTCTGCTCAACCTCCATTTCCCGCATGCTGTTCATTTTTTCAATAAATTTTTCAAAAGGGATTGTCCCGGAAGATTGCCGGGAAGCGTATTCTGCCATTGCTGTTGAAATTTCATCGGGATAGAACTCGGTCAGACGGGAAAGCCCCTGGCTGTCTTCCCCGATAATCGCCAGAATTCGGTTTATGACTGGAAGAACCGCATAGATCAGTTCAGGATAGTAATTTCTGTGGAATTGAAGGGATTTTTCCAGCAGGGACCGGATGACAGGCTGGGGGGGCAGCTCACCGGCATCTTCCAGAAGTAGCAGATACCAGCAGATAATCTTTCGAGTGTCGATGATCAACTGATAGTGTTCAGATTGAATGGAATTCCTCATTGCGGAAATGACCAGCTTAAAGTCCTTGTTGAACAAGGGCCGGAGTTTTTTAGGCACTTCTTTTTCCAGCTCCTTAGCTGAATTTTCTGAAAAAATGACGTCTAAAAAAGACTGTCCAGACTTGGATCCTTTGAAAAACTCAGTAGCGTCTATATCCAGCACCGGCGTTGCGAGGGGATGCAGTCCTAACTGGAGAGGGTCACCGTAACGCTCCCATCTGGAAATGGTCTGAACAAAGTTTTGAAAGGACTTGGTCAGTTGTTCCAGGAGTTCGCGTAGCGTTGCGGAGTTGTTCATAAGAATTAGCTCGTCTTCGGTATAAATGACATTTTTTTCGTTATATTCGAGTATTCGAGCCACCGTGTATTGAACCTGTTTGTCTGACAGATTAAAAATAGACAAGTCTTCCACAATTTCCTCCAGATCCAGGGAACTGGTTAACTCAGCCTCTGTTACATTCAGTTTTCCATGGTTTTTCACTAATTCAGGGGCCAGATGCAGAAGAACCATGTAAACTTTGGATAGAAGTGGGGGGCGGGATTCACGATAATCCTTGTTGTAAAGAGCCATCCGGAGTGCCACAAGGTTTCTGGTGACCTCAGCGTCCATCGGAGGTGCGATCTCAACCCTGTATATTTCCCTTCGAATGATTTGATGAACTTCACGGGTGAGCCATTCCGGGATGGATGAGACGAAATATCGAAGGTGCTTGTTTTGCTCATCAATCGGCAAGTGGAGGTTCTGAATATCCTGAACCTGTTTCAAAAAATCCCGGGCGGATGCTGGTAGAGACGAAAGAATTGCCCGTACTTCTCCAGCGCTACTCTCTATGGTTCCGGTGCTTTTTCTGGAAAATATTTTTTTCAGGAATTTCATTGAAGCATGTCCATGATAAGTTTTCCAGTGCGGTTGGCAAATTGTGTGGAAAAGGAAGGAACATCGCCCATATCCTCATCCTCATAGCATCGGATGACCCTGTGCATTGGGAAAAACATGGTCGTGGGGCCGATTACACTGGCTGAAGCATCTTTTGCCACTTCAGCAGCCCAATCCTGAAAAGAGTTGACATCGACTCCCCGGATCACAATACCGGCTGGCAAAACCTCGTGGATTATGCCGATGACTTTTTCCCGTGGATTCTGCAGGTTCACAATTGCGACGGTGCCCTTTTCCATTCAGCCTTCCTTTCGGTATTTCCAAATTTATTATATAATGCCTGAACCGGTCATTCAATGCATGAATGCAGAATAGCATGAAAACTCTGGTAAGGCGGAGGAGTTATATGGATAAAAAGGTGAGATTTCCGGTCTACGCCCAGATCATCGCAGGTGCAATTCTGGGTGTACTCTGCGGAGTCTTTCTTCCCCAGTACGCGCCCGCGGGCGGATTCCTGGGGACCTTATTTCTGAGGCTCCTGAAAATGCTGATCATCCCCCTGATATTTTCATCCATTGTCATAGGTGTTGTTTCCACTTCTTCAGCTTCCTCTTTCGGCCGGTTGGGATTAAAAACGTTGCTTTACTACATTTCAACCAGTCTTCTGGCCATTCTCACCGGACAACTTTTTGTAAATTTGCTGAAGCCAGGCGTGGGCACCCATCTGCACGCGGCGGCGCAGGTGACACCAACCACCACCTTCAGTTTGAAGGATATTTTTCTGAATATGGTACCGGAAAATGTCTTCTCGGCGATGGCAAACGGAGACGTGTTACCGATTATCTTCTTTGCCCTGCTGGCTGGTTTCTTCATCGGCGTTCTGGGCAAAAAGCAGCGGCAGACCCTGACCGATCTGATGGATGCGATATATCAACTAATGATGAAAATAACGGGCTTTGTCATTCTGCTTGCGCCGATTGGCATATTTGGTTTGATCTACAAAACCGTGGCGTCAACCGGAACGGCTGTATTCGGGAATCTCATGTTCTATTTTTTCACCGTTCTTGCCGGTCTGATGGTGCATTTTTTTATTACCTTGCCGCTGCTGCTCTACCTCTTTACCCGTCAGAACCCCTACCGGTTCATGAAACAGATGATTGCGCCGCTGATTACGGCCTTCTCAACAAGCTCATCTTCAGCGACATTGCCGTTGACAATTGAGACAATTGAAACCGAGGCAGGGGTATCCAACCGGGTGGCGGGATTTGTGCTGCCCCTTGGGGCGACAATCAACATGGATGGTACTGCCCTGTATGAGTGTGCCGCCGTCATTTTCATTGCCCAGGCATACGGATATCATCTATCTATGGGGACGCAGGTTGTCGTTGTGGTCACCGCGCTCCTGGTTTCCATCGGGGCGGCGGGTATTCCCATGGCCGGGCTGGTGATG
>CBEUWV010000250.1:0-3411 GCA_965546895.1 uncultured bacterium | reverse complement strand
CTGTAGCGGAAATCCGGGCCCCGGCGGCTGGGCTGCCCTTCTCGTCTGGAACGGCCTGGACAAAATGATTTCCGGTTTTGACCCAGACACAACAAACAACCGGATGGAACTCATGGCCGTCATTGAAGGCTTGAAATCCATCCGGCAGCGCCAGTATAAAGTGGAAGTGTATACCGACTCCACCTACGTCCAGAAAGGCATTACGGACTGGATCCAGCAGTGGAAAAAACGAAACTGGAAAAAGGTCAAGAACCCCGACCTCTGGAAAAAACTGGACCTGATCGTTTCGGAATTTACTGACATCCAATTCGAATATGTGAAAGCTCACTCAGGCCATCCGGAAAATGAACGCTGTGACAAAGAAGCCAGGAAACAATCTCTAAAAGATAAGCGATAAGTTTAAGTTTAAGTTTAAGTCTAAGTTTAAGTTTAAGTCGAAGACTGAGTTTGAGTAGAGGAAAGCCCTTCCTTCCCCTCCCATCCTCACGTACTCGCACATTCACTTGCACTTTTTTAGACGTTCACGTCGAAAACAAAGGCCTTGCAAAATCGTATAATTATCCTGTAGTCTGGTTGTGCAAAATAAAATGAGAAAATTATTCTTTTGACTTAAAAGAATCCTGGAGGTTATATGAGATTTTTCAGCATGCTGATCCTTTTCCTTTGTTCCATGAGCCTGATGGCCGGAGAAACCTATGTTCGCCACCCTGCCCCATCACCGGACGGCAGCAGGATCGCCTTTTCATACCGCGGCGACATCTGGGTATGTGAAGCGGATGGTAGCAATGGCATTCGCCTGACAGTACATCCTGCCTACGATTCCGATCCGGTCTGGTCTCCGGATGGAAAGTCGATTGCGTTTTCTTCCCGCCGTTATGGAAATATGGATGTTTTTACCATTCCTGCGGACGGTGGCATGGCCAAACGTCTGACATGGCACTCTGCCGATGACATTGTGTCCGATTTCAGCCCGGATGGAAAACAGGTGCTGTTTTATGCCCGTTACCGGGGCGATCACTACTACCGGGATCCGATGCTGTACAGTGTTGCCATTGCAGGCGGAACGCCGGTTCCTGTTTTTCCGGATTTCGGTAATATGGGAAAGTATTCCCCGGATGGAAGGACCTTGGCCTCTGTGGATCACAATCCCCCCTGGTGGCGGAAGGATTACAGGGGTGCGTCCAATATGGATATCCGCCTTTTCAACCTGCAAACCGGAACATTCTCCAAAAAACTGACGACCTTTCAAGGCAATGACTATTGCCCGATGTGGGCCGGAAACAAGGGAATGTATTTTCTTTCAGACCGGGACGGTTTCGTCAATGTGTGGAAAATGGCAGCGGACGGCTCTGCCAAGGTCCAGATTACCCGGATGAAGGAAAAGAATATCGCTTTTGCCAACATTTCGGCCAATGGTTCCCTAATTGCGTTTGAGTTGAATGGACGCCTATACACAGTATCCACTGCGAATAACACCGTCCGGGAAATCAAAGTTCAGGCTCCCAGTGACGTTACGGACAATGACGCGGACATAATGGTATTGAAAAGAAATGCCAGTGAAATGGCCGTATCGCCTGACGGCAAACAGATTGCGTTTGTGGTGTACGGGGATGTCTTTGTAATGAAGAGCAAAAAGGGAAAAGCGCAAAACCTTACCGAGGATAATTTCAGGGAGAAAAATCTGGCCTGGTCCCCTGACGGTAAATATCTCTATTTTTCATCCGATCGGGGTGGGAACTATGACATTTTTCGGGTTTCTGCCAGGGACAAATTACCCCTGTACCGTTCGCTTCACCGGAAATTGGATAGAATCACAGATAACGAAGCGGAAGAATACGGCAGCTCTCTTTCCCCGGACGGAAAAACGCTGGCATTTATCCGGGGGAATGGTGAACTGGTTCTCAGCGATCCGGATGGCAAAAATGCCCGGATTTTTCTGGACCAGTGGAGTACTCCACAGTTCTCCTGGTCCCCGGACAGCCGCTACATCGCCTATTCCATTTCAGACAATTCCTTCAACACTGACATTTTCATCCAACCGGTTTCCGGCGGAAAAGCCGTCAACGTGACCATGCACCCTGACGAAGACGGCTATCCCGTATGGACAGCCGACGGGAAAATGCTGTATTTTCTGTCACATCGAAGCCACTACAGCAACGATGTCTGGTACGTGTACCTCACAAAGGCCGATGACCAGATGACGGCCGAAGAACGGGAAGAGGTCGCGGATTCTAAGAAGACCGCCGCCAAAAAAGACAAGAAAAAGGCCGCAGTAACCGTCAAAATTGACTTTGATGACATTTCCAAACGGATACACAAGCTGACGCACCTGGAAGGAGACGAGGGCGCTTTTGCAGTCAACAAGGACGGTACGGAAATCGTGTTCACGGCAAACATCAGCGGCACACGGACCCTCTGGAAGATCAAACGCGACGGTAGTGAAATGAAAGAGCTGCCCGGAACAAGAAATGTCTCCGAGATTTCCTGGAACAGGAAAACCGGTAAATATTATTTCAGAACCAGCACGGGCAGCCTCAAGTCGATAACATTCAAAGGGAAAACCGAAGGATACCCGTACAGTGCCAAACTTCACACCTCAAGGAAAATATTGTTCCACCAGATGTACCTGGAATGCTGGCGCATAATGAACAACCACTTCTATGATCCCAAGTTTCACGGCGCAGATTGGCTGGCTGTGAAGGCAAAATATGAGCCCCTTGCTGCAAAAGCCGCCACAAGGGACGATTTTTACGATGTAATCAGAGAAATGATTGGCGAACTTAATGGTTCCCACCTCGGCATTTACCCGCCCAGGGGAACGCGTAGCCGGGTGACAGGCGAGCTTGGAATTCTCAAGGACTACGGGTACAAAGGCGACGGTATACGGGTGAAAAAAGTGCTGAACGAATCCCCGGCATCATTCGAAAAATCAAAACTTTTCGCCGGAGACATCATTGAAACTGTCAACGGTACGCCACTGTCGAACGATACAAATTTTTATGAGCCCCTTTTCGATACCAACGGACAGCGCACCCTGCTGACCGTAAAAGGAAAGGATGGAGAAACACGGGAAGTTGTCATTGAACCGGCCACTCCCAGGCAAAATCTTACCTTTCTCTACAATGACTGGGTCGATCATAACCGGAAACTCGTGGACAAATACTCGGATGGAAAACTGGGATATGTCCACATCCGGGGTATGGATCAGCCCAGCTATGACCGGTTCCAGCAGGAAGTCTACTCCGAAGCGGATGGGAAAGAAGGTCTGGTCATTGATGTTCGAAACAACGGTGGCGGATGGACCACCGATATTCTTCTTCGCATCATCGGCCAGAAAGAACATGCGATTACCATCCCGAGGAACGGCGGCAAAGGATACCCCGACCTGGAGCGGAAGCAGGTGTTCCTCTG
>CBEUWV010000249.1:0-3416 GCA_965546895.1 uncultured bacterium | reverse complement strand
TTCCCGATGCAACAGCAATCTTCATTAAAAACACCCTCCCGGAATCCACATTACCACAGCAAATGCGTGTTCACTACACAAAAGAAGGGGTGCAGCCAAGGCCACACCCGCAATTCTCTCAGTGTTTAATCCCCTCGATTACTTATCCTTATTCTTGTCGCTATCCATCTGTTCCAAGCGTTTTTTTACTGCCTCCAGTTGACGGGAAAGGGTGTCCATCTCAGCCTCAAGGAATTGCTTCTCATCGGCGGCTGGAGCCGGAGTCCCCCACACCGGTGCGTAGCCCCGGTTGAAGCCAAAACCACGGCCCATTCCTCTGCCCATTCCTCTGCCCATTCCGCGACCAAAGCCGCGGCCAAAACCACCGCCCATCATCCGGCCACCATTTGCAGCACCGGGAACATCGTATCCATTACAGAATCCCATGCCTCTACCCGTCATCGGGCCTGAGCCCATTGGTCCTGTTCGATCTCCGTATGGCATAAGCACCTCCTAAATATTTATGGATTAAGTTCGGTAACCTATCTACCTCGTCCGCCGCCACGGCCCTTGCCTCGGCCAGTTCCGCGTCCGGTACCCCGTGCACTTCCCTGTCCCCGGCCTGTGCCGGCTCCCTGATTCGCACCACGGCTTCCACCTTGTCTGCCGGAACCCGGCTGTTCTGAACCCGCTTCATTTCCAGAAAATTTTCCCAACCCTCTGCCGGTTCGGGGGCCTTCCCCCTTCGGTCCTGTGCGATCTCCTCCTGGCATAAGCACCTCCTGTTGAAAAAGTCGGTCACAACCGCGACTGACTTCAGTATTTACTGCTCTATTTCCCTATATGATTCTTGATTGCTTCCTTCACCGTCCATGAAGGGTCCGCCTCCTTCATCTCAATTCCTGCGGTCTGAAGCACGGACGCGGCATTGGGGCCGAAGTGGCCGGAAATTACCATTTTCACGTCTCTGTCTGCTATGAATTGAGCGGTTTGTGTCCCGGCCCCCTGAGCCAGCGCAATATTTTCACCATTCCCGGCATATTCAGAACTTCCGGATTCTGTGTCATAAAAAATGAAGCCCTGTGCCCGGCCAAACCGGGGGTCAATCTTATCTTCCAGTGTTTTACCCAGTGTACTTACGGCAATCTTCATAATTTTTTACTCCTTCCCTATCTTCTGTTCCCGCCGCAGCGATGGCCACCGCCATGCCTGCCCCGGGGAATCTCCCAACCACAATCATCACAACGGCCCCGGCTTACCATCTCCACATTTCCGCCTTCAATTACCAGGGCTTTCCCCGTCACAACAGCATCCGCCACCTTGTGACGCGCCTGTTCCACCAGACGTGAAAGTGTGGGTCGGGAAATGCCAATCAGGGCAGAAGCCCCCTCATGGTCCATTCCATCAAAATCCACCAGCCGAATCGCCTCAAATTCATCAAGTGTCAGTACGATCTGCTCCATATCCACCGCGGGAATTCCCACCGGCTTGAACATCCTGAATCCCGGTTCCATTCCTACAAACCGGAGCTTTCTCGGTCGCACCATTCTTCACCTCCATCCCTCAATATAATGAACATATGCTCATAATGCAAGCTTTTTCTGTGGCCAGATGTGAGTGGAGTTGGGGTAGGAGTAGGGGTAAGAAATAGAAAAATCAGGGAATTGCCAATCCCTGTCTTTTGTTGTCACCCATCACTCATCACCCATCACTTCTTTTACAACCTCAATCTTGCTTTCCACTTAACCGTATCCCCAAAAGCCTTGTTCTTGACAGGGAAAGCGTTACAGGTGATGATGGATAGAGAATAATAAGTAGTAAGGAGACTAAATGAATTTCAAAAAGCAACTGATTGTGGACGGCAAAACAATCACCATTGTAAGCCTGAAAGAAATTGAAGCTGCGGGTTTGGGAAAAATGTCCCGCCTGCCCTTTTCCATTCGTGTGCTGCTGGAAAATCTGGCACGGAATATGGACGGGGAAATTATTACTGAAGCCGATGTACGGGAACTGGCCAACTGGCAGCCGCACTATACCGAAAAGCGGGAGATTGCATGGTTCCCAAGTCGAGTTGTGATGCAGGATTTCACCGGCGTTCCGGCAGTCGTGGATCTCGCCGTGCTGCGGGACGCACTGGCAGACCTTGGGGGAGATCCAAAAATGGTAAATCCCATGGTGCCGGTGGACCTCGTGGTAGACCATTCGGTTCAGGTTGATTTTTTTGGCAGCAAAGATGCCTATGAAAAAAACCTCGAACGGGAATACCAGCGAAACGGCGAACGGTATCAACTTCTGAAATGGGCAAGGTCCGCGTTCAGGGACTTTCGCATATTTCCGCCCGGAGCCGGGATTGTCCATCAGGTGAACCTGGAATATCTTGCGACGGTTGTCGCAACCCGCCATGAAGGGGAACAACAATTAGCCTTTCCCGATACCCTGATTGGCACAGATTCCCACACAACCATGATTAACGGCATCAGCGTGCTGGGTTGGGGCGTAGGCGGCATTGAAGCAGAAGCCGTCATGCTCGGACAACCGTACTATATGACCATCCCGGAAGTAGTCGGCGTTCGACTCACGGGAAAGGTACGGGAAGGGGTTACCACAACCGACGTCGTACTGGCTGTCACCCAGAAACTACGACATGAAAAAGTGGTCGAAAAATTTGTGGAGTACTTCGGTCCCGGTCTCAAAGATTTGCCGCTTGCTGACCGTGCCACAATTTCCAATATGTCACCGGAATATGGGGCGACCTGCGGTTTTTTCCCCATTGACCAACAGACTCTGACCTATCTTCGGATGACAGATCGGACCGATGAGGCAAAGCTGGTGGAAGCCTATGCCAGGGCCCAGGGCATTTTCTTTGAAGGAGATGAAACCCCGGACTACAGTTCGGTTGTGGAAGTGAATCTCAGCGACATTGTGCCTGCGGTTGCCGGGCCATCTCGCCCCCAGGATCGGGTGATTCTACCGGAACTGCCTGAGAGCTTTGAGAAAAGCCGCCAGATCATTCGAGACGGTGGGGCCAGAGAAACGACCCTGAATATGGAGAATGAGTCCTTTACGCTGAAAGACGGCAGCGTGGTTATTGCCGCCATCACATCCTGCACAAACACGTCCAACCCGGCGGTGATGATTGCGGCCGGGCTTCTGGCAAAAAAAGCAGTGGAAGCCGAATTAAGTGTCCCCTCATTTGTCAAAACTTCGCTGGCCCCAGGTTCCAGGGTTGTGACCGAATACCTGGAGCAGGCCGGTCTTCTACCCTATCTGGAAAGGTTGGGATTCAATATTGTGGGGTACGGATGTACGACCTGTATCGGAAACAGTGGGCCACTGCCGGGAGAAATCCGGAAACTGGTTGTGGAAAACGATCTGGTTGCCACCGCGGTTCTCTCGGGTAACCGTAATTTTGAAGCGCGAATCAATCCTCATGTCAA
>CBEUWV010000248.1:0-3463 GCA_965546895.1 uncultured bacterium | reverse complement strand
CACATGCTCAATACCGGATTCAACTGCCTCTTCTACAATATACTGGATTGCAGGCTTATCAATGATGGGAATCATCTCTTTGGGAATTGCCTTGGTAGCAGGTAGAAATCGGGTCCCGAGGCCCGCAACGGGAATAACCGCCGTTCGAATCATTCTCCCCACACTTCCTCGATGGTGCTGTTGACATTGAAGAAAGTGTAAAGGTTTGTAATTCTAAAAATGCTCTCAATATTTTTGTGCAATTTCACAAATGTCAGCTTTTTCCCGATGGCATTTGCTTTTTTATGGGCACCTACCAGCATACCCAGTCCAACGGATGTAATAAAATCACATTGTGCCAGGTCCAAAACCACATGGCTCAGATCCACATCATCCAAGCTTTCCCGGATCTTTTCCCGAAGCGATTCTGTACCATTGGTGTCAATTTTCCCATCGACACTGATAATGACACCCTTTTTCTCCCGAATCTCCTGTCTTTCAAGGTTTATCATCGTCTTCTCCTTCCTCTACTAACACAATAGATTGACTAAAGTTCCTGGTTCAGGTAAGATTGTAGCAGATTAAGAAAATCATGCAAAGAGGGAATATGGCAAAACCAAAAAAGCGAAAAAGGCTTGGCGAAATGCTGGTGGAATCGGGCTTGACCACCAAAGAACAGGTAGAAAAGGCACTGGAACATTCCCGGAAAAATGGAATTCGGCTGGGGAAGGCTCTCATCCGGATGAATGTCCTCGAAGAAGAAGATATCATCAAAGTCTTAAGTGAACAGTTGAACATCCCGTACGTGGACGTGGGGAATATACTTTTTGATCCCGAAATTGTCACCCTGATTCCGGAAGCGTTTGCAAAAAAGAACAAAGTAATTCCACTCTTTATGGTAGATGAAACCATGACTGTCGCAATTTCCGATCCTCTGAACGTTTACATAATAGATGATCTCGCCAATATAGTCGGCAAAAAAATCAACATCGTTATCAGTACTGAAAAAGATATCGAAACCGCCCTTCGAAATTTTTACGCAAACGAAAGCGGAGTGGCCGAAGGCTTTGAGCTTGAAGGCATAGATTTTCAGGAAAGCGGTGCAAATGAGAAACCGGTAATCAAACTGGTAAATAATATTCTCATTTCCGCAGTGAGGGAAGAAGCCAGCGACATTCATCTGGAGCCGGGAAAGACTAAGCTTCGGGTTCGTTTTCGAGTTGACGGAGTACTTCACACCCACAGAATCCAAATCCCGACCTACCTGAATGCAGCGGTGATCTCCAGGCTCAAAATTATGGCAGACCTGGATATTGCGGAAAAACGTTCCCCACAGGATGGTCGTTTCCCCCTGGATATTTCCGGTAAGAAACTGGATATTCGCGTTTCCACACTTCCCACAATATTCGGTGAAAAAATTGTCCTCCGGCTTCTTGACAAATCTAATATCCTTGTGGGACTTGATTCTCTCGGTATCGATGAAACGGACATGGATCTCGTGCTGGACGCCCTGAAAACCGTAAACGGAATTTTGCTGGTTACGGGTCCTACAGGAAGTGGAAAGACCACAACCCTCTATGCTGCCCTTCAAATGCTCAACTCTGAAGATAAGAATATCGTTACAGTAGAAGATCCGGTTGAATACCAGTTAAAACATGTAAGCCAGGTTCAGGTCAATCCTCAGGCCGGCATCACTTTTGCTTCCGGGCTTCGTTCCATATTGCGCCAGGACCCGGATATCATCATGGTCGGTGAAATTCGGGATGCTGAGACTGCGGAAATCGCGGTGCAGGCAGCGCTGACCGGGCATCTGGTTCTTTCCACAATTCACACAAACAACGCGGTATCCACCATTTCCCGGCTTCTGGACATGAAGGTAGAGCCTTTTCTTCTGGCATCTTCAGTTCGGGCCATTATCGCCCAGCGCCTGATCAGAAAAATCTGCCCGCATTGCATTGAAGCGTATCCGGCAGCAAGCGCAGAACGAACCGCGCTTTCGATTCAAACCGATGAAGAAATCACATTGTATCATGGTAAAGGATGTAACTTTTGCAACAAAACAGGATACAAGGGAAGAACAGGTCTGTATGAAATTCTGAGACCGGATCGGAAAATCAGAAACCTCATCATGAATCGACGTCCGATGGATGAGCTTGAAGATGCAGCTCTGGAATCGGGTTTCACCAGCATGCGGAAACAGGGTATCCGGAAAGTCCTTAAGGGAATCACCTCCCTGGAAGAAGTCCTCCGGGTAACCCGGGATTAGGGACGGTGATCAGTGACAAAATATTCATATAGAGCCAGGGACAGCCAGGGCCGACTGATTGAAGAAGAACTGGAAGCTACATCCCGTCTGGAAGTGGAAGACAAACTTCGTCATCTGGAATACATCCCAATTGAAATTAATGAATTGAGAGACAAAAGAAAGAAGATTCAGATCCTGAAGAAAAAAATCAAACTTACCGATATGGCGTTGATGTTCCGTCAAATGGCAACAATGGTAAATGCGGGCCTTCCCATTGTTGCCACCCTCTCTATTGTTGCAAAACAGACAGCCAATCCACGCCTTGAAGAATCGTTGAATCACGTCCGGTATCGGGTAGAAGCGGGGTCATCCCTCTCTGAGGCTCTGGCAGACTTTCCGGACATTTTTACCCAGCTTCATATCCACATGATAAAGGTTGCGGAGGAAGCCGGTCTTCTTGGTACCATACTGGATAGACTTGCACTCATTGTGGAACATGAACAGGACACAAGAGATCGCGTGAAGAGTGCCACAAGATACCCCAAAATTGTCGTTTTCGGTCTGGGCGTTGCCTTTATCGTTCTGATGACTTTTGTCGTTCCACGGTTCGCTTCAATCTATTCAAAATTCAAAGTCGACCTGCCCCTCCCCACGCGGGTAATGGTCGGAATGAACAACATCTTTCAACACTTCTGGTGGGCCCTGATTCTGGCAATATTACTAGGCATTCTCGGAATACAGCGAATTCTCGCTACTCCTGAAGGTCGGCGAAAATGGGATACATTCAAGCTGCGAGTTTATGTTTTTGGACCGCTGATGCTGAAAATATCGATGTCACGATTCAGCCGCATTCTCGCCATGATGATCCGTTCCGGTGTTCCTATTGTCCAGGCACTCCAGAACGTCGGTGCCACGATGGAGAATGTGATATTGGAAGGAACCATCAAGCTCATTGAAGAAGCCATTATCGAAGGGAAATCCCTTGCTGAACCAATGGCTGTCAGCAAATACTTCCCCGATATGGTGGTCCAGATGGTCTCTGTGGGAGAACAAACCGGACAACTGGACGAACTTCTGGAAAAGTCAGCAGACTACTATGACCGGGAAATTGATTACACCATTCAGCATTTGGCCGCACTCTTGGAACCCTTGCTACTTCTTGGCCTGGCCGTGGTTGTGCTCTTCTTTGCCCTGGCCATCTTCCTGCCCATGTGGGATGTCATGTCCCTGTTTCATCAT
>CBEUWV010000247.1:0-3471 GCA_965546895.1 uncultured bacterium | reverse complement strand
CCTTTGTCAAAATCAGGATGGGACAGCGCCTCACTGAACGCCGCCTGTGTGTCCAGCGCCAACATGGAGATTATGACTTCCTTCCCTGTGGGAAAGCCCTTCAGCGTATTCAGCACCTGAGTTTTGGGGAACCCATTTTCAGGGAATCGCGTGGCGATTGCCAGTGCCTGCGAGATTTTCGGATCTTCTCCGAAACGCAGTGCCAGTTCCTGCCACGCCGCATAAGAAGGGATTCGGCCGGCAGCCAGCGCCGCATGTACCGCATCGTCCTGATCTGTTGGAATCAATGTTCTGACAATTTTTAGCAGTTGCCCAGCGTCCCGCATATCCTCAGCCCGGGTCAGTTCGGCATTGAGCATCTGCCGGCGAACGTTTCCACATGAGATCATCATTCCGACAACTGCGAGTAGCAAAAGAAGGCGTTTCTGCATGGGTTTCCTCCCGAATAATTCATGGATTTTTTCGAATTGAGTATAACATATCGAAAGTTTCGGCGTATAAGGTTTCAGTGGCAGTTCATGTATGAACCGCGCACCTCAAAATGAACAGGATGGTTACATGACAAGTATTCCGGAATTCAGTGTAAAACGCCCCATCACAGTATTAATGATGTTCGCTGTCATCATAATTTTCGGATTGATTGCCTACTTTCGCCTGCCACTTAAAATGTTGCCTGACGGCTTTACGGCGCCATTCATGCACGTGTACATACCTTATCCTTCATCTACACCCGTGGAGGTAATGAACCAGATCGCAGTACCTGTGGAGGATGAACTCAGCACAGTGTCCAACATCAAGACATTGAATTCCAGATCCACCAGCACAGGTGCGGCCATCTGGATTGAATTCAATCAGGGTACGGACATGGCGACCGCGTATCAGGAGGTTTCTGACCGGATCGAGCGGGTACGACCCCTGCTGCCGGATGAAATAGACCGCATCTACACCCGAAAATGGGATCCCAACAGCGAGGCGGTCATCAACTTTGCCATCAATCCGCCCAGGGGCGCCGAGGATCCGAATCACGTCATGGTGGACATTCTGGAACCCCGGCTGCAGCGCATTGACGGCGTGGCCAAGATTGAGTTCGACGGGCTGGAAGAAAAGTCTATCCTGATTGAGGCAGACATCGACAGGGTCCAACAGCACAAGGTCAACTTCTACGCTCTGTTGCAGGCGTTGAGAAAGGACAATTTCGTTCTTTCCTCCGGCTACCTCGTCGAAGGTGGCAAGAAGAGCCTTGTGGTGACTTCAGCACGCTTCCAATCCCTCGAGGACATCAGCAACCTCCCCATCGGGATCAAAGATCTGCGGGTTCGGGACATCGCTACAGTGAAATACGCCGCGCCCGAACGAACCTCTGTTTATCACGTGGCCCGCAAACCCGGGATATTCATGAACGTGTACAAGGAATCAGGCGGCAATACTGTGGACCTCTGCCGGGAAGTTCGTACCCGGATGAAAGAGATATTTTCCACTCAGCCGGAGTTGAAGGGCTATCAATCCTTTAGCATCTGGGATCAGGGTGCTGTGATTCATAATTCCCTGAAAGACCTGCAGATTTCCGGTGCCATCGGGGGCCTCTTCGCCATGCTTGTGGTATTCGTATTTCTGAGGCGTTTTCGGCTCACCCTTATTGTGTCATTGTCCATCCCATTCTCCATGCTCATGGCAGTTCTATGGCTCTATTTCATGGGATATTCGCTGAACCTGTTGACGCTCATGGGATTGATGCTGGCGGTGGGAATGCTGGTTGACAACGCTATTGTTGTGTCTGAAAACATTGAACGGCTCAAGGCCCTGGGTCTGGACAATAGAACAGCCGCGGTTCAGGGTGCCCGGGAAGTCGGCCTGGCCATTACACTTGCCACCCTGACTACCATCGTGGTTTTTCTCCCGATGATGCTCATGGGAAACAACGAAATGATGAAGCTGTTCATGCGCTTCGTGGGAATTTCAATTATCCTGGCATTGCTGTCTTCGCTGTTTGTCGCCCTGGTCCTGATTCCCTTTTCTTCCGCTTACCTGATGCGACGAAACGGCCACAAGGAAACAACCGTTTCCTACAGTGGAACCAGACTTGCTTCCGGATATGGCAAAGCACTGGGGTGGTCACTTTCCCACAAACGCTCCCTCTTTCTCATCATTCTCATTGTTGTAGTCAGCACAATTTACCCGCTTAAAAATATGCGAAAAGTAGGAGACATGCGGGGCGGACCCCGGCGGATCGGGGTGCGGGTTCGAGTCCCCAGTTATTGGACACTGGAAAAGCGCAGTAAATTTCTCGGGAAACTGGAAGACATCTTCTACAATCATCAGAAAGAACTTGAAATGAAAACGGTTACCTCTTATGCCAATATGCACAGGATGTGGGTCAATGCATGGCTGATCGACGAGCGGGACGCCAAAGAGGATATGACCGAAATTATGAAAAAAGTGAAAAAGCTGATGCCGGATGAGCCGGGCGTCCGAATACGATTCAGAGGTGATCACAATTCTGCTGAGGGCGGTACCGTCAATGTTTATTTTTACGGAAAGGACTTGGGAGTCCTTAAAACGTCTGCGGATGCTGCAATGTCCCGACTCCGGGACATCAAAGGTGTAATCAGCGCCGAATTGGATATGGACGAACAGTCGGATGAAATCGTTGCATCGGTCAAACGGGAGGCCTCCATACAGCGTGGCGTCCGCCCCATAGAAATTGAATCCACTATTTCCAGCGTGCTTCGGGAAACGCCACTGCCAAAATTCCTGGCTCCCGACAGGGAAATTAATGTTCAGCTCCTGTTCCACAAGAAGAACCGATCATCTCTGGAGCGGGTGCGCTCGCTTCAGATTGCGTCAGGTGGCAAAATGCTCCCCATTGAAAGCCTCGCCAATTTCAAGGTTCAGCAGGGCTTCCAGGAACTGAGCCGTCGGAACAAAAACACCATGCTGGGAGTTAAGATCACATACGCGGACGTTGATATGGGGGAAATTTCCAAAAGCATCAGCCGGATTATGAACAACATGAAACTGCCACCGGGTTATTCCTGGTCAAAGGGCCGACGTTTCCAGGACATGGCCGAAAGCGACAATTCTACAATTTTTGCTTTGATTCTGGCAGCTACCTTCGTACTTCTCTTGATGGGCGTGCTGTTTGAGTCATTCATCCTGCCATTTTCTATCATTATCTCTGTACCATTGGCATTTGTGGGCTCGTTCTGGCTTCTCTGGAGCACAGACACGGTTTTTAATCCAATGGCCAGCACCGGAACACTGATTCTCATCGGAATTGTGGTGAACAATGGAATTGTGCTCATTGACCATGTGAACCAGCTCAGGCGGGAAGGCGTCGCCAAGCGGGAAGCCATTATTCAAGGGAGCAAAAACAGGCTCCGCCCCATCCTGATGACCGCACTCACCACCATCATGGGACTGATTCCGCTTGCCATAGGGAAGTCAAACCTGGTGGGAATTCCCTACTCACCG
>CBEUWV010000246.1:0-3478 GCA_965546895.1 uncultured bacterium | reverse complement strand
GCGAGACCGATGTGAATAACCTGTGGGCGTTCTGCTACGTCGGTGCAATGGATTCCGAAAAACCGCAGACCTGCGACTGATGAAATTTGCCGAAGATTCCCGGGTACATAGGGGCTTCTTCCTGCCGAGCGCGTGCGAGAGAAGTAAAATAAACCAATTTTAAAAATGGCCTTATTTTTTAACTGAAGGAGTTTTGATATGAGACGCAATCTCGTCATCATTTTTCTGATTGCGGCCTTCTCAGTTTTTTCAGCCTTTGCACAGACAGATGTGAAGAACCTGAAAAAACAAATTGAAGATTTGCAGGACCAGCTGGACGACCTTGCCGACAGAGTAGATGTCAATGAACAGCACACTGTCATGGACAAGATCAATTTTTCATACGAACTGAGAACAAATGCGTATAACATGAGTTATAAAGACATGAGAGGGCTTCCGGATTGGGCATCTACCATGATGGGACTCTGGGCTTTCAATCGGCTGGCTGTTCCGGCCGGACAGATCGGCGGAACACCGCTGGGTTCCGGCTCAGGCTACACATTTAACCCCGCATTTGTAATGGCCAATCAGGCTCTACTTCAGGGCATGATGCCGGCAATGATGCAAATGGGATTTATTGATGCCAATGGTTTTGTGGACATGAATGGAAACAATCAGTTTGACATGTATGACATGCCGATGATTGGCGTTGGCAGTTTGGGTACACCCTACTTCACTGGAACATTCGGGGCATCGGACATGGCCAAGTATCAGATGATGTTTCAGGGAGTCCAGCCTAAGGTTTATGACTATGATAATAGTCTGATGTATACCACAAGGCTTCGCATTGACATGAGTTCCCGGATTAATGAGCATCTGAAATTCGGTGGACGCATGACCATGTACAAGGTGTGGGGAAATGGCGCGGAAAGCAGTTTCTTCAATGGTCAGATGACTTCACAGATGATGGACGGACTGGACACCTCCATGCCTTCCGATGACAAGCTCAGGATTGAACGGGCTTTTTTCACCTATTCCTGGGATGGTGGTCATTTTTCTGTTGGACGTCGGCCGTCCACGGATGGACCCCCCATGGAATACCGCAACTACAGTGTAGTGGGCGGTTCTCCCATTGCTACTTTGATCAACTGGCAGTTTGACGGGATGTCTCTGGGGTTCAGTTTGGAGAACGCAACGGGAATCCCCGGTGCATCAATTAAGTTCTGCTACGGTTACGGATTCGAGTCCGGTTACGGCAACTCCTATTCCTACAATTCCGCCAATGCGGATGTTAATGACACCCAGTTTGGCGGTTTTATCGCCCATTTGTACCGGACTAAGAAAATTGATTTCGTGGCCCTGTATGCCCATGCGTTCAGTATGGCAGATGGCTTCACCGGTACCGTTGTAATGCCGTTTGTGGTTCAGGGCAGTGATGTTAACCGGGATGGCGTGTTCGACGAGTACTACCTTGCCGCCAACAACGGTGGATACATTTCAAGAACCCAGGCAACTTCCAACATCGGATCGGAAGATATGGCTACTCTGCTTGTGCGGGGCGAGGCTGGAAACTTTGGCTATTTTGCATCTTATTCAGTAAGTAAAACCAGTCCGGACGGGCGTTCCATGAATCCGATGATGCAGTTCTGGGGAAAAGACGCTCTTTTGAATGACAATGGCGGACAAGATGACCACGGCGGTAACGCCGTATGGGCCGGTCTCACATATAACTGGGAAAACGGTGCCCGTCTTGGCGTTGAGTATAACCATGGCTCCAAATACTGGTTCAATTTCACAGGTGCTGAGGATAACATCGTGGGTGCTAAAGCGGCTGCCCGTGGTGACGTCTATGAACTTTACTTCACCTATCCGTTCTATGGGACACATTTCTTCCTGACCGGCGGATACCAGAAGTATGACTACGATTATACCGGCAGCGGCATGCCGCTGGGCGCACCGAAGAAAATTGAAAACGCAACAGCGTTTGATGCTTTGATGCCCATCGTGGACAAGGTAGACAACATTTACCTGTCACTGACTGCACGGTATTAAACGGGAGAATACCTCGAAGATGAAAAAACTCTTTGCGTTAATGTTGATGGTTCTGGTTGCTTCTGCGGTTCAGGTGATGGCTCAGGACGATGATGAAGACTTTGATCCGCCCCACTACGGCTACATCCAGAAATATGAAGGTACCAAAACCTGCCTGAAATGCCACATGAAAGAGGCAAAAGACGTTTTCCACAGTGTGCACTATCAGTGGAAAGGGGAAACCCCCGATGCGATTGGCCTTGATGGGAAGCTCCATGGGAAGATTAACGATATTAATGATTTCTGCACAAACCCAGGGACAAGCCGCCTGGATATGGTGGTGAACAGCAAAGGCAAAGTGATTGCGGACGGCTGTGGTAAGTGCCACATCGGGTTCGGGATGGCACCGTCGGATAAGATGTCTGAGGCCCAGTTGGAGAACATTGACTGTCTGATTTGTCATGCCCCCGGTTACAGTCGGAAGCTTGTGAAGCAGAAAGACGGGAAATTGAGATGGGTGCCGAAAGACGATCCGGAGCTTGTGACCATTCGAGCCAGAAACGTTAGAAAGCCCAGTGCCCAGATGTGCTTGCGCTGTCATGCAGGTGCCGGCGGCGATACCAACTACAAGCGTGGCGATCTGGAATCGGCCCACTTTGAAGCGGATGAGACCATAGATGTGCACTTCGCAAACGATATGGCCTGCACCGAATGCCACGCTACCAAAAACCACAAAATTGCCGGGCGAGGCGTAGATATGCCCAATACCGATCTGGTTGGAGTCAAGGTAGCTTGTGAGAACTGTCATGAAAACGATCCTCATGACAGGGCAATTCTGAACAAACATGCCAGAACCGTATACTGCACCGTCTGTCATATTCCGGATTTTGCCAAGGTTGATGCCACTGATATGGCCAGAGACTGGCGGAAGCTGGAACAGAATCCGAAGAATGAAAAGTATGACGAGCATGTAGAACTGAAAAAGAATGTGCGCCCGGCTTATACCTGGTGGAATGGCAAAACCATCTTTCAGGATCCCAACAAGCCGATTCAGCCGGTGAAGGGAGTGGTCCACATGGCATACCCGGACGGATCTATCAACGATCCCAACGCCCGGATTTATGCCTTCAAACATCATTTCTCCATGCTCCCGGTATTGAAAAAAACCAACCTGTTGTTACCGGTAGCGCCGAATGTGGCTTTCAAGACCGGAGACATCAACAAATCGGTTATTGAAGGTGCCCGTTCTTATCGGAACATGAAGATCACCAAGGCTGACTACAAATGGGTGAAGGTGGACCGCTACATGGGCCTGTTCCATGAAGTGCTCCCTGCAGCCAAAGCGCTGAAGTGTAATGCCTGCCACGGTAAGAAGGCAACCCGCTTTGACTGGAAGGGACTTGGTTACAAGGGCGATCCCAGAAAATTCGGTGGGCGCTACTCGGCAAAGAAAAAATAATAACCTTTA
>CBEUWV010000245.1:0-3492 GCA_965546895.1 uncultured bacterium | reverse complement strand
CGTATGAGGAGAACCGCGGCCTGTTTGATATGACCGATGTATTTGAGGCCTTTTACAGCCGATTGACGGTTGAAACGGGACGTGTGCTGGACATGGGCTGCGGGGCCGGTGAACCGTTTTCGCGGCTCTTTGTTGATCGGGGCTTTACGGTTGTGGGGGTTGATTTTTCAAGACGAATGCTTGAACTGGCATCCAGATATGTGCCCCAGATGGAAACGATTTACGCGGACATGCGTGAGGTAAAGTTTGAACCGAATCAATTCGAAGCCATCGTCGCAATTTTCAGTCTTTTTCATGTCCCCCGGCACGATCACAGAAAGCTGTTTACCCGATTCTACCAATGGCTCCAACCGGAAGGGAAAATGCTGTTCACTTACGCGACAAAGGAATATACCGGAAAAGATGAGTTTGACGGGTACAAGACATTCATGGGCCAGCAATTGTATTACAGCCACACGACACCGGAGAATCTATATGAACTCCTGGAAGAAATCGGATTCACCATCGAGTCCACGGATTATCGGAATCTGGGCAATGAAACCTTGCTTTGGGTTACCGTGAGCAAACCCGCGTAAAACAGTGTAAGATATTTCCACAAACAGAGAAGCTGGAAAGTCTCAGTGACGGTTAATTAGTTTGTCAGTTTCTCCCGAACCGGCCGGATACGATGAACAGCGCATCCATGGCTGCTTTCCAGGCGGCCAGTTCTTCGCGGATGAAGTAGATGCTGCCCCGGCTGCTCTCGGTCCGGTAGGGAAGGGAAAGGAGCTCTTTCCTTTTCAGCGCTTCCGGTGGGATCTTTGCTTCAGACATGGCGTCTTTGAGGCTGAGAACTTCAAAAACATCAACCCGGCCATCTTTTCGGAATTGAAATCGGCGGGTAACTGTCTCCACCGTGATACGCTTATTGAAATTGAAGGCTTTCTGCAGGAAGACCAGATAATCGTCCATTCCGGCCTGATACCGGCACTGGGCCTTTCCAACCAGCGCCGCCACGTTGCCGTAATTTTTCTGCAGTGCCAGATCGCAGAGGGCTTCCCCTTCTGTGTATTTTTTGTGGTAAATCGCAATATCTGCGAGGTTTGTAATGGCTTCCAGGGAGCATCCATCACTGTTTAATGGAAAACTGAGCCACGGCAGCAAGCGGTCTGTTTCGTTTCGTTTGACGCAGAAGGCTACGTACTTTTCCATCGTATCGGGATCAGGTGAACTACTGAGAAGCATGTCAAATACCGCGTACACAAAACGGGGGTTCCCATCTCCTGATAACCGGTCCAGCATCTGTTTCAACCGTGCAATTTTACGGTCTTTTTTCTGGAATAGCGTACTGGTTTCTCCATCATCAAAGTGCGCGGTTAAAATCAAACGGACTTCCTCTTCAGGGGGATTGCCGGTTGCTACACCGTTTTGTGCTTCATGGAAAATAGAAATAAGATTGGCCTGCATCCGCTGTGAGAGTTCACAGTTTTCCGGGAGGCGGTCCATCAGAGCTTTCAGCATGTTTTCGGGCTCAGATACAGATAAAACAATGGAAGTAGCAGGCAGCTTCATCCGGATGAAGATCATAATGGTAAGAACTCTTTTTTTTGAATCAAAGGATTCTACCGCAAGAAAATCCCTCACGTTGCCTCCACTATGATACCGCCGCCAATCACTCTGTCATCGGCGTAAGCGGCCAGAATCTGACCCGGGGCCACTGCGCTAATCGCTTCCCGAAAATGGACCCATAACGAGGTGTCGTCAATTGGGGAAACACTTTCAACCGCCTTTGGTTCCTGATTGTACCGGATACATGCAGTTATTTCTCCGGAAATTTCAGATAATTTATTAAATCCCCTGACAAGAACGCTCTTTTTTTCCAGAAAACGACGCTCTCCCACCACTACGGTCCGGGTCCTGGCATCCAGCTCCACCACGTAGAGGGGTTCGTGCCAGGCAATGCCCAGCCCCTTGCGCTGACCGATGGTGTATCCGGACATTCCGTGATGAAGTTTGAAAATGTGTCCGGATACGTGTTTGATGAAGCCGGGTTTTTCTGAGATTTTCCCTGAAACAAAGGAGTTGGGGGATTCTCCCCCGGTGAAACAAAGCTCCTGGCTTTCCCGTTTGTCCGCTACGGACAGGTCCAGCTCTTCCGCAATTTTGCGGACTTCCGGTTTGGTCATTTCCCCCAGCGGAAAGGTCATTTGTTCTATATGTCCGGGGCGAACCATGGACAGAAAATAGGACTGATCCTTGGCAGTATCTCTGCCTCGATGCAGTTTCCCTTTCTCCATCCGGCAGTAGTGACCGGTTGCCAGTTTTTCACATTGATAATCTCCCAATAGCTCCACCAGGCGTCCGATCTTCAGAAAACGGTTACACCGTCCGCAGGGATTCGGAGTTTCACCGAGGCGATAGGCGTCGACAAAGGGCTGCACAATTGTTCTGCTGAATTCTTCCGAAAGATCCAGTGTGTGATGGGGGATGCCCAGCTTCCGGCATACTTCTTTCGCGTCTTCAGTGTCCTGTCTCGAACAGCAGATTTTCAGGTTGCACCGGGCAACTTCCATGTCCGGATGAAACACAAGCGTAATGCCGGTGACTTCGTGGCCTGCTTCTTTCAAAAGATGGGCCGAAGCGCAGGAGTCCACACCTCCGCTCATGGCCAGCAGAACACGCATGTTTATTTCTCCTCTGCCTTTGCCGCCTGCCATAGTTCTTCCAGTCTTTCAGGCGTGGATGCGGTCACGTCGGCGCACTTTTCCATTTTGTCAAATCGTCCCATAAATTTACGGTTACTGAGGCGAAGAGCGTCTTCCGGGTCTATCCCGTGCTTCCTGGCAAAATTGGCGATGGTGAACAGCAGATCTCCCAGCTCTTCCCGCAGTCCTTCACTGTCATTTGCCGCTTCTGCTTCCTTCATCTCAGCCCATTCTTCATGGATTTTATCTTCCACCTGGGCCGGGGTTTCCCAGTCGAAACCGATCCGGGATGTTTTTACGCCGATCTGATAAGCAACCTGAAGGGCGGGAAGGCTTTTTGGAATACCGGAGAGAAAGCCTTTTGGCTCACTTCTGGTTCCGTTCTCTTCATCTCTTTCCCTGGCCTTGATTTTCTCCCAGTTTTCCAGCACCTCATCGGTGGAGTGGATGGTTTCCTCTCCAAATACATGGGGGTGGCGGCGAATCATCTTCTCATTGATGCGGCGCAACACGTCTTCCATGGTGAAAAGGCCTTTTTCCTTCGCCATTCGAGCCATGAAGACGATCTGCAACTGCACATCCCCCAATTCTCCACAAAGCGCATCAAAATCACCCTTATCCACAGCTTCTATTACTTCATAGCTTTCTTCTATCAGAAATGTCTTCAGGCTTTCGAAAGTCTGTTCACGATCCCAGGGACAGCCGTCTTCCCCCCGAAGCCGGTCCATTATCTCCACCAGGCGTTGACATTCATTTTTTATTTTGTTCATTTGTTTCCCCAAATTGGTTTACGTTTTTCTAAAAAAGA
>CBEUWV010000244.1:0-3520 GCA_965546895.1 uncultured bacterium | reverse complement strand
ATCCTCAGTCAGCACAGCCATTCCTTCCATGAAAGAGACAAAATCAGTGATCACTTGTTCTCTATTGATTCCCAGGTCTTCCAGACTTTCATCCGGCAGGTCAGAGATCAACTTCTCTACCGTCCTTGAATCCAACTTATCCAGCAGGATTCCCTGCGCCTCAAAAAAATCCGCTACAAACGGCTGTTCACCCAGTAAAACAGAAACCGGTACTTGCAGTAAATCCATACCCTTCATTCCGTGCCTCCGGAACTGTCCGAAATATCCATTCGCCGGACATTGCCCATCTGGTAACTTTCCCCGATGCGGGTTTCACCAAGACAGTAGGAACAAAGCGCTGAAGGCATCGAAAAGCGAAGCCGAAGTCCCTTTAAAGTATCAACATCGTGGGCATCCTGAAACAGCGTTGCCAGTTCTGTCGCACCCTGGCCGGTAATCCCGTTTATGTTCATGATTGCGGCCCGGGGGTTGACCTGCCGGACCCTTGCGGCAAAGACTTCCCGTTCCGCCTGGGATACGATGTCACCTTTGGTGATGATCACAATATCAGCAGATTTCAGCATTGGACCGATCTTCTTCGGTGTATTGACACCGCTCAAGTTATCAATAACGCAGACCGCCGTTATATCCTTGATATGAGGAGAGCAACGGTTGCAGAGCCCGGCACTCTCAGAAATCAGCATATCCAGATTTTGCTTCTCGCCCCATGCGTAACAGGCCTCAATATTGCTTACAAAATAGTGATCCGGGCATAAGGCACCCGAAAGCCCTTTTTGAACCGGTATTCCCCTCGCTTCATACAACTTATCATCATCTGTGGAAAGGCAGTCAAACTTGGCAACACCAACTTTAGTCCCCTTCTCGATCAGCGCATCAATAACCTTTAGAATTACGGCCGTTTTCCCCGATGAAGGGGGACCGGAAACCGTTACCACCCTCATGCTGACACCTCACTGGAAGCCTTCTGAAACAATCGAGTAGCGTCTGCTATCACAGAAGCCACATCATGGCTTTCCAGCCAATCCCAGCCAACCCAACTAAACGCAGCGAATTCTGGAAGAGGGTTGACTACATCGGGATTGGTAGACGGAAACAACCCGCGATGCGAGAGAATCTCACCCACCTCTTTTCCTTTCAGGAAGGCCAGCAAGGATTTCAGGCTTTCAGCACTTTCCTTCTTTGCCAGCATGAAGATCGGACTGACAATCGCCCCGTCCTTCGGCCATACGGCTTCCATCGTCTTTGTCCGTTCCGCCATGCGGGTGAAAAAATACGGCATAATGGTAACCGCGGGTTTTTCCGGTTTCCTGTTCGTACCGGACTTGACCATCTCCGCGGGATGCATGGCTGAAAGCATCGAACGGCCCATTGCCTTCACCCCGGAGTCTCCAAAGCGGTCATAAATGGAGACCAGAAGCGCATTAAACAGGTCGAAATCTCCAACCGGCAGGGAAACTCGCTGTTCAAATCGGGGTTCCAGAATATCTTCCCAGCTTGTCGGCATCGGCAATCCATTCAATTCATTGAGATTGACCATCATCACCGCCGGAACAACTCCAATCATCCCATAGCAGCCCCTGGGGTCCGCCAGGTCAATTCCATTAAACGCCGAATTCATTTTCGTATGAATCGGATCCTGAAACACTTCCTGCTCCCGAAAGCGGCCGAATCCATCCTTATCAAAAAACGTCTCAAATCCAGCGGAAATAAACACATCCGGCAGGTCAGAAGCTGTCTTTGCCTTTTCTATCATTTCCGCCATCCAGCCGGCCCCGGACGAAGCCGCTTCCAGTTCATAGCTCACGGTCTGTCCGGTGTTCAATTGAAACTTCTGCACCTCCCTGTCAAAGGCCTCCAGAAGCGGCAGCCTTACCGGACAGGGAAGTGCACCGGAAACATGGAAGGCTCCCTTCCCTGATGTTTCCTCCCGAAGGGTAATGTCCACCTTCCCCATGTCATCCCGGATCCGTTCTTCAAGCAATTGAACAAAAGTCTTTCGGTCAATTCCCTTTCGATCCAGCGCGGTCCCCAGCTTCAGAAATCGCCCCGCTGTTTCCAGGACTTTCCGGTCTGCCAGCTGAGGAAAACCATTGGCAATGAACAGATCATGGGTCTCGGGGTATTTTTCAACTATGGAAAGGATACTGTCATCTATTTGAATGAGTGTCATGGACACCTCCTGTACAAGTCTACATTCCCAATATACTCACTTCTATTTGAAATAAATTGACTCTGATCAAGAAAGGGGAAAAGAAGTATTCTGTGCGGGAGAAGTGATGGGTGATGAGTGATGGGTGATGAGTGATGGGTGGGAAACGGAAACAGAAAGAAAGACAAGGGCCGATTGGCCCCGGACAGTATCTTTCTCCTAATTAGTACACTTGTATTTAGAATCTGCCTGTTACATCACCGTAACGAGATGAGTGTCCGGATTTTTGACACGTAAATTTAGTATTGTGTCCCCGGAAGTACACCTGGGGCGTGTCGCTGTTTCTCTGGTATCTCACTTTCCCGAAAGGCGAATACGCGAACACCGTGGGAGTGGGCGTTAGAGTGGCGACAACACTGTTCTTCCGTTATTTGCCTGTCCCCTTCTTTACCCGCCAACGTGATGATGTGATGAGAAGAAGCCAGATAGCATTGGTTTTTGTGTGGTTCATTTTCCTTTACTCCTTTCCGGCAGATGACGGGCTGCTGACTAACTTACCATTGGGATACAACATTTCCTTTTGAGTCATACTCTTTCATACTGCGGCCATTTGGGTCATCAAACTCACCAGTGAAAACACGGGCATGAAGCGAGATGGTATTGTCTTCGTTGAAGATGAAGATGATTTCGTCACAGCATTTCCGCCACCCTTTGGGAAGATGTTTTTTGACTGCCAGGGTGTAGGTGTGGTGAATGTATTTCAATGTGTTATCCAGATAGCTGCCCTGCTCTTCATCCCATTCGACACGAACACTCTTTGGAACTGTGTAATCAATAGGGCTCGCACTATCAACTTTGCCTTTCGGAAGGTTAATATTGTGGGAAGGACCGAAAAGTTTGCCATCAAACCATAGGTTGACATGAACCAAACTTTTTCCGCTATTATTTTTACAGGTAACTGTATATTCCGGGATCAGACGTTGAATCGCCTTCAGGCAGGCCCCCTGAAAGGCCAGCAGCGTCACAGCCGTGAATACAATAACTCTCGTTTTCATCAGTTGCCTCCTTCGTAATAAATGGCTCGCTGCCTTGGGCCCCCTGTGAGCCATTCCAGCAGTTTGTCCACTCCCCACCGGGAATCGTGCTCGTACATAACCGGCCCCAGGTCCGGGGTCAGGTAGTTCATGGATTCTACAAAGAAGTGCTTGCTCGCAAAACAAACATTTGCTCAAAATGTGTCATCATAGAGGAGATTCCCATCTGCATCGTATCCGCGCACTCTCAAATCAGTTTTCCCCACATGCTGGATAATTTCCGCATGAAGCGAGATGGTATTGTCTTCGTTGAAGATGAAGATGATTTCGTCACAGC
>CBEUWV010000243.1:0-3547 GCA_965546895.1 uncultured bacterium | reverse complement strand
TAAAAGGCCTCAAATACATCGGTCATATCAAACAGGCCGCGGTTCTCCTCATACGTATCTGCCAATCCGTCATAAATTTCCTGAAGTGTATTGCCCACTGAATCTCCCTGTAAAATGCTTTTTGTTAAATTCCAATCATCACTTGGCATATCATAACAGACAGATGCCGGAAAGTAGGTCTTATTCTGACAGGGTGAATGTTCTGTCTCTTTCCCTGAGACAGCATTGAGCGGAGATTCCGCGTTGACCTTATACCTGTTTCCGGGTGAACTGAATAGAAAGAACGGTTCTGTATTCTCCGCTCGGATCCGGGTGTTTCATTGTCAACGTCATGCCGTCCGGGCCGTCCTTCTCAAATGTCTGTATCAGCAGACTGTTATGCCAGTTTATGAACAGAACATTATCATTAATGAACTGACAGCTTGCCTCCATAAAGGAGCCCGAATCTTCAAACCACCAGAATCTGTAAACGTTCCGTTCATCGTCCCGGGCAAATATCGCGTGAGCAGCAGCGTTGCCTGTGGTCAGTGAGCATGAATAATCAAAGCATACATACTTGTTGCCCAGAATCCGCCGAATTGCCCCCGATCCCTCTCCGGTCCCCGCTTCTGCACTGAACTCACTCCTCGGGAATGTATAATCCAGCTGCCAGTCCCCGATAAGAAACTCGAAGTTTTTCATCATGTCATCGCTCTTTTCCATTACACTTCTCCGGATTTTCGTACGCTCGTCCAGGTCTAAGGCTCCACCGCTCAGTCTACTTTGTGGAGATGAACATCCTGTTGCGGAAATGGGATGCTGATACCCGCGGCATCAAACTGCTTCTTGATATTTTCCTGAGTAGCAAAGAATACATCCCAGTAATCGGCAGTTTTAACCCAGGGTCGTACTGCAAAATTTACACTGCTGTCAGCCAGTTCAAGCACACCGATCGTTGGAGCAGGGTCTTTGAGGACACGTGCGTCCCCGGCCAGTACTTCTTCCAGTACCTTCCTCACTTTGTCAAGGTCGTCTCCATAGCTCACCCCTGCCACGATATCGACGCGGCGGATTTCCTTGGCCGTATAGTTGACAATATTGTCGCTCGTCATCTTGGCATTTGGGACGATGATCTTCTTATTATCTAGGGACTTCAGCCCAGTCGTAAAGATGCCTATCTCCTCCACAATACCGGAAACACCGCCACCTTCAATAAAATCGCCTACTTTGAAGGGTTTGAAAATAATCATAAGGACCCCGGCAGCGAAATTGGCGAGTGACCCCTGAAGTGCCAGGCCGACTGCCAGGCCGGCAGCACCCAGTACCGCCACGAATGATGCTGTCTGAACGCCAAGTTGACCCAGCGCCGCAATAATGACAAACGCCATGATAAGCACGTAGGACAAGCTGGACACAAAGGATATCAATGTAGCGTCAACATTTCCCTTCTTCATCACTCGCCGAATCACCCCACGTGTGCCTTTGGCGGCAAATCGACCCAGGATCAAAATGACGATGGCTGCGACAACCTTCAATCCGTAAAGTGCAATCCATTCCTGCAATTTGGCAATTACCTGTTCCATTTACCTGCTCCTTCCTGTTCAAGAATTTTGTGCAAGACACTAAATCCAATTGGTCTTTAAAAGCCGTGAGGTGGGAACCGACAGTTCAGTCACGCTCAATTCGGCCATGCAAAACCATTACTCTGCATGGTGTATAAAACCTTACTCTCTTAACAAATCCTCGTCAATTATTTTGTTCAAGTCAGAATGTGCTGATCTGCGAACTACTGAAACAATTCAGACGTGTCTGCAAATATCCGGTATTCCGTTATCCCGGACGAACCCACCTTCAGAATATTGGCAAATGGCACAGTCAACATGGAACCATCATGGCGGGTGTATGTGACCTGACCATGGCAGACCAGTCCGCCGGGAATGTCCCAATTGCCTTCTATGCGATGGGAAAGTGCCGCAATGGGATAATTCCGGGTCACAATACTAAATTAATGGATAATTCCGGGGACATCCATCCCAAGGCCTTTGTCAACAAAAAAAACCTCCCCTGAGTGAATCTTTTGATTCGACAGAAATAAATATACCATGAAGTACCGGATCATCAATTGGCCTCCTTTCGCGCCCGTGACTTCGTTCATATGGTTTGCGGGATACGGCCCCGCACCAGACATCCATCAGGATCAAGACTGAAACGGTTGCAAAATTATGCAGAAAAATCTACATAAAAATTGACATCCCGATAAGAAACGCAGCGTTTAAGAACACATATTCTTTGTTGCGCTTCTTCTCTTTCCAGCCCCTGGCACAACCTGTGCCCCAGAAATCTTCCGGTTCCATGCCGTGTCCAAGTGATTTCACTATACATGGCTTTTACGTCCAATCCCCTGTAGGCTCACGACATGGGCGAAACCGAGAATCAATCGCATCCGATCCTCCTTTATCGAAATTCTGGAGGCTGCACCGGCTCACCAATCACATTAGCGGGCTCATAAGGCCCATCCCCGGAACGGGTTCAGCCGATGCAGCCATATTCAATGCCCGAAAGCCCGTACCGGATCATACGGAACATGATCCTTCATCACGTAATAACAGGCCCGTGCCATCTTATGGGCCAAAGCCCGCTGTGCAACCATCTTGTTTGTCTTTGCCAGTTTCCGTTGATAAAAACGTTTGGCTTGCGGGCACCATTGACGGGAAAACTGGGCTACCTCCGTATAGGCCCAGGAAAGATACTTGTTCCCGTTCTTCCGGTTGTTTTCTCCCTTCTTTTTTCCATTGGATATTCGGTTGGAATTCACCAGGCGACAATAGGAAGTGTACTTGCCAACTGCAGGAAAACGACTGATATCCGCTGTTTCCAGTGTGATGGAGGCAGCCAGAGTCTTTCCGATACCTGTTACAGTCAGCAAATCTCTGTGGATGTCTATTTTACCAGTGGACTGATTGATAACCTGTTCCATTTCCTTCAATTCTTTACTCAGAAACTGAATAATAGCAATGCTTTTTTTCGCTGAAAGAGAAAGGTGAACGTTATCAAACATGCCATCCAGATCCCCTTCTTCCAGCTTCTTAATCTCTTGAGCTTTCATAAAGGCAGGGAGGTTGCGTTGAAGTGTTCCCTGAAAGCTCAGGATATGGGCCACACGTTGCCGATTTATCAGAAGGCGCTTTCGAAGAAGATCCCTCAGGTGCCGGACCTCTCTGGGACAGATGTAACCGGTTGGCAGAATGTTAAGGCGCAGTAATTCGGCCAGAAATGCCGCATCACTCATGTCGTTGGTGTGCTTAATGCCATTGTATTGCTGAATTTTTGCTGGGTTCGCCAGTTTCACCGGATAGCCATGGTCCATCAAACCATCCACCAGCCAGTACCAGTTGTAGGTGGATTCAATGGCAATTGCTACTATTTGCTCTTTGAACGGTGCCAATTGGTTCAATACCAGTTCCAACTCGTTCTTCAATCGTTTTTTGAGATGATTATGACCGGTCTCATCCCTGATGACGGTAACGTTGTTGGAGCCATGAAGGTCAATCCCTACAAAAAGTTTCAT